>CAXUNV010000452.1:0-4286 GCA_964252355.1 uncultured Chthoniobacterales bacterium
GTCCGGCACGGGGCGTGGGTCACCGCGTGCGGTTGGGGGATGGATCGGGGGGAGACGGGTTGATGAACCTAAAGAATCGATTGGATTCGCGGGCCATGTCAGCGCAAACATGATGGGTTGTCAATCCGCTTCGTGCCCCCGGTTTCTCCACCTCCACCAGAGGGTTTCACGAACATGAGGGAATTTTCGCCAACTCGACCGCCCACCTTGGCTGATGTCGCGAAGTTTCTGGGGGTCTCCAGTCAAACCGTTTCCCGGGTCATCAACGATCACCCGCGCGTGCTACCCGAAACCCGGGGAAGGGTCCGGGATGCCATCGCCGCGCTGGGTTACCGTCCCAACCACGCCGCCCGTTTCCTCGCCAACCGCCGGTCGACCCTGATCGGGTTGGTGACCGACGATCCCGGCGTTTACGGCCCGGCGCACGCCATCCTCAGCCTGGAGCAGGAGGCTCGTCTGCACGGCTATACCCTGATGATCTTTGGCTTGCGGGAACTGACGATTGCGGCGGCCAAAAGCGGCGCGGAACGGCTCATGGCGGATTCGGCGGAGGGCGTGATCGTCGATGTCCCGATCCCGATCGACCGGCGCGACCTCCTCGCCGCCATGGGCAAGATTCCGTTTGTGACCCTGGACATCGACGGAGGCGACGACTTTCCGTCGTTTCGCGTCGATCACGTGCGTGGCGCCCGGTTGGCGACGCGCCATCTGGTTTCGCTGGGGCACACCCGCATCGCCGGATTGTTGGGGCACGAGCCCTACCGAAGTTCCCAGATGCGGAAGCGGGGTTGGCTCAGCGCGCTCAAAGCGGCTCGCCTGTCGCCTGGACCGCATTGCCACACCGAATGGACGCCCGAAGGCGGCTACGTCGCGACGAAACGGTTGCTCAAGCAAGGAGCGCAAAAGTTCACGGCCATTTTCGCGGCGAACGACCTGATTGCACTCGGAGCGATGCTCGCCCTCCACGAGGCAGGGATCGACGTTCCCGGAGAGGTTTCGGTGGTCGGCTTCGACAACATGCCGGAAAGCCGGTTCTTCTTCCCTCCTCTCACCACGGCCACCTCCGATTTTGACGTCATGGCGCGAGAGAGTCTGGATCTCCTGTTTGCCCGGATCCGCGGCACCCCAAGCCTCTCCCGCCGACGGGTTTTCCGCCCCGAACTTTTAGTCAGGGCAAGCACGTCCCGTGCGCCTCAGGCCAAACCCAAATGAGCGAGTCGAACTGGCTTGCCCAGGGTCGGCGTTCCGAGCGGATGGGGGCCCCACATGCACCGCGGCCTGGACGTTGGGCCCGCGGTCGAACCGGCGTCGACGAGGAAACGCACGGGTCGCCGCGCCACGAGGACGGGATGGTCCGCCTCGGCGGCCGCGTGTGCCAAGCACGCCCGAACGTCGGCCGCCTCCAGATAAGGAAAGTCTTCGAGGATCTCGGCTTCCCCCACGCCGGCGGCCAACAGCTCAAGCACGTCTTTGACCCGGATCCGGAGGCCGCGGACGCACGGCCGACCGCCGCACTGGTTCGGGTCGAAAGTGATTCGGTCCGTCCACATCACGGCAGACCCTAAAACCGGAGGCAAGCGCCTTGCGTGAACTTCAAAGACGCCAAGAACGTCGCGGTCAGAAGGACGCCGTGAAGGTGTGAAAGATCGGAGCCAACGGACTGACCTTCGCGGTGGGAAGGCGGCGAGGGTCAGGACGTCGCGCTTTGATTGGACGAAATCGCGCGGTGCTTCCTGTCGATTGAACAAGACGACTCTCTTTTCACCCGCGTTTTGTCGCCACCGCTCCGGCATAGTAGGTCCGGAGCTAAAGCCGTCAAGATTCGCGGCCATGGACCCTGCTCCACTTCTCGGGCACTCATCACTCTTTCCAGGGCGGCAAATCCAACGCCCGTTCGTAGGCTGCCCGGTCGTGCACCGGTTTGCCATGAGAAACGATGACGTGTTGGAAGGGCAAGTCGAGCAACTCCCGTAAAACCGGCACAACGCGTTCGCGATGCCACGGTGTTGACCAGATCCGAAGCTCGCCGTGGGGAGCAGTCAAGGCGTCGGCAAATATCAAGGTTTGCTGCCGTGGCACCCAAAGCGGCGTTTCGTTCTGACCTCGCGCATCATCAAGTGCCACAAGTCCTCCGGGCAGGATTGTCCCCGGTTCGATCCCTTCAAGGTGGATTTTTGGGATGTCGTCGCGAAAGAACACGCGCGGTCCGAAAGCGCGGGCTTTGTAACGCTCCGCAAATCTATCGACGTCCCGAACGTGATCAGGCTTTAGGATCGCGATCACCGTCGGCGGACGCGCGTCCAGCCTCGTCCATGCTTCAATGGAGTCAGCGGTGGGTGCGATCGGATCGACGACGACCACTTCGCCGTCCGTTTCAACGCAAGTAGAAGCGAGCGGGTTAACCCAGCCATGGCCCGGCTGCCACCCGGCATCATCTTCCTGCCACACCCAGATTCCGGGTTCCACATCGATCACAGGGTAAGGCACAGAGATTCATTGCATCGATTTTCTGAACCACAACCATGTACCGATGAAGGGCCCCGACTCCCGAAATGAGGCGGCCCGGCTTTTCCGGCGCCAAAGCGACGAATGGCGGCAGACGACCGAGTTGCGGCGCCGCACCCTGGGAGAAGTCCAGAGGCCGCCGCCGACAAACGTTAAACGGAACACGGCAAACGCCTTGATCAGATTGCCGCTTGGCAGACCGGCAAGCGGTGCCTTATATCTCCCGGATGTTCAGCCTGACGGTGCTTGGCAGCGGTAGCGGCGGCAACTGCTCGCTCATCGCGACCGACGAGTGCCGACTTTTGGTGGACTGCGGGTTCAGCGCCCGGCAGATCACCCAACGGCTCCGGTCCATCGAGGTGGACCCCGGCACCTTAAATGGCGTGTTCATCACGCACGAGCACAGCGACCACGTGACCGGGCTGCAGGTCTTCGCGCGTCGCCATAACCTGCCCATTTACTGTAATCGATTGACCGCCGAGACCCTGCACCGGGAGGAGTGGGCCAACGGAGCGCAATGGCGCATTTACGAGACGGGCAGCCCGGTGCGCGTCGGCGACGTGGAGGTCCAGTCCTTCTACGTGCCGCACGACGCCGTCGACCCGGTGGCTTTTGTGTTCGCGCACACGGACGGTTGCGTCGGTTTTTTGACCGACTTGGGCTACGCGCCCAAACTCGCGCTGGAACGGCTGCGCGGCGTGGACCTGTTGGTCATCGAGACCAACCACGACGAAGCGATGCTGCAGGCCGACCCCAAGCGGCCTTGGTCGGTGAAGCAGCGGATCCTGTCGCGCCACGGCCATCTGTCGAACGCGGCGGCCGCCACGCTGGCGGCGTCTTTGGCCGGCCACGGCTTGCAACGGCTCGTGCTCGGGCACCTAAGCCGGGATTGCAACACGCCCGAACTCGCCCTGGCAGCGATGCACGCGCTCGGGTTGCACGCGCTCCAGCTGCACTGCGCGTCGCAAGACCGGGTCAGCCCGACGTTCGAGGTGCGCACCCACCGGCCGTCCACGCCCCGGTTGCGCGAGGAGGTAAACCCAGTTTACGGCCAGCGCCGCCACGACGGCGAACAGCAGGATTTTTTCGCGCAGCTGATTTGACCGGAGCGCGCGCAGGCGCCGCCGGCCCGCGGCCCAGGCAGTCAGCGCGTACGCGTCGTAGCCCGCGAGGGCGCTGTACCCGACGGTGGCCAGCGGGTTGAGGCGCCAAGCCCCGTCGAGGTCGCCGCGCACCAGGGCAAACGCGGCCCGCGTCGCGCCGCAGAACGGGCACGGGCACCCCAGGGTCTGCCGCAGCCAGCAATGCGGCCAAGGCAAACCGGCCCGCAACCAAACGGAGACGCCGACCGCCAACGTCACGGAGCAGAAAAGCACCGCCAACTCGGCGTCGAACTCACCCGGCGCCAGCGGTCGCCACCCCAGGCCGAACGCCCCAAGCGCCTTCCGGTTCCGCCAAGGCGGCTCGGCTTCAGGTCTGGGCATTTTGCGAGGCGTTCACCAAGTACGTGATGATCGACCCGAACAGAAGCATCAAGATCGCGAAACAGAGGAGGTAAGGTACGACCAGGGCGACGGCGGCTTTCCAGCGCTCGGTCGCGTGCACCTTCTGCAAACCGACGGTGGCGGAGATCAAAAACAGGACGACGGCCACGATCGGTCCGATGCACGGCACGATGCCGAAGATCTGGGCAGCCTGTGCGTAGGTGACCACCCGGTAAGTGGCGCCATAGCCCGCCCCGGCTGCGCCCCGCCGCCGGCGCCCCAAGTGAGATCCCCCGC
>CAXUNV010000453.1:0-3992 GCA_964252355.1 uncultured Chthoniobacterales bacterium
GTGCCTGGGCGGGGCCGGTGTGGTGACCCCGGTCCCGGAACGATGGAAGCGACGCATACACCTCCGGCCGCCGACGCCAAAGCGACCGTCGAGCGGGCCGGCAACTCCCTGGTGGTGAAAATCGCCGGCGACTGGGACATCCGGCGGGCGGCCAATCGACAGATCGACGGGGTGATGGCGGATCTGCAGCGGCAGGAGAAGGTAGAGGAGCTGCGGTTTTCCACGGAGCGTCTGACCGGGTGGGACACCAGCCTCCTGCTCTTGGTGTCGCGGGTGGAGGAATGGTGCCGGGAGCAACGGGTGCGTCTGGTCGAAGAATCTTTGCCGGAAGGGATCGCGGGCTTGTTGGCGCTGGCGAACGAAGTGCCGGAACAGAAGACCGGGCGCGGGGACGCTGCTCAGGCCAACCTTCTGGCCAAGGTGGGTCGGTGGGCCCTGGCGATGATGGCCGGTCTTCGCGAGACCCTGGCCTTCACCGGTGAGGTCGTCCTGAGTCTGGGTCGTTTGCTGCGGGGGCGCGCGGCATTCAATTGGCGGCTTTTCTGGCTGACAATGGAGGAGTGCAGCGCGCAGGCGCTGCCCATCGTGGGGCTGATCAGCTTTTTGACTGGGCTGATCCTGGCGTTCGTCGGCGCGATCCAATTGCGGCAATTTGGCGCGGGCATTTACGTGGCAAACTTGGTGGGGGTTGCGATGGCCCAAGAAATGGGCGCCATCATGACCGGGGTGATCATGGCGGGGCGGACGGGTGCGGCGTTTGCGGCCCAGATCGGGAGCATGAAGGTGTCTGAAGAGATTGATGCGCTTGTGACGCTGGCCATCTCGCCGACCGATTTCCTGGTGACGCCCCGGGTCTTGGCGCTCTGCCTGATGATGCCGTTGCTGGTGCTTTATGCGGACCTGATCGGGATGGCGGGAGGGGCATTGGTGGGAATAGGCTTTTTGCGCCTCAACCTGGCGCAATACTGGAATCAGACGGTGGCAGCCATGGGGTTGACGGACATCCTGATTGGTTTGGTCAAAAGCATGGTGTTCGGGGTCATCGTCGCCACGGCGGGTTCGCAGCGCGGCATCCAATGCGGCAACAACGCGGCCGCCGTGGGCAACGCGGCGACCTCGGCCGTGGTGCTGTCGATCACTTGGATCGTGGCGTCTGACGCGGTGCTCGACGTCGTCCAACAGGTGTTGAACATCAAATGAGGCCGAGACTGACCCCATGACGGCAGCCGAAACTCCGGCGCCTGCCGCCGATCCCGCCCCCGCGCCACGCGAGGGCGCCCCAGCCATCGAAGTCAGGGAGTTGGAGATGGGCTACGGCTCGTACGTGCTGATGCGCGACGTCAGTTTCACCGTCGAGCGCGGGCAGGTGATGGTGATCATGGGAGGGAGCGGCTGCGGCAAAAGCACGCTCTTGAAATACCTCATCGGCTTGAAGGAGGTCACCAAGGGTGACATCCTCTACAGCGGGAAGAGCTTCGTGCACGCCAGCCCGGAGGAACGGGCCGACGTCCAACGCACTTTCGGCGTGTTGTACCAAGCCGGGGCGCTCTGGAGCTCCATGACGCTGGCCGAAAACGTGGCGCTACCGTTGGAGGAATACACGGACCTCGGGCGGCGCGACATCGCCGAAATCGCGTCGGTGAAACTCGCGTTGGTCGGTCTGAAGGGGTTTGAGGATTTTTACCCTTCGGAGCTCAGCGGCGGCATGCGCAAACGCGCCGGGCTCGCCCGGGCCATGGCCCTGGATCCGGCCATCTTGTTTTTCGACGAACCGTCCGCGGGCTTGGATCCGCTCACTTCGCGCCGGTTAGACGACCTGATCCTGCGTCTGCGCGACAGCCTCGGCACCACCATCGTCGTGGTCACCCATGAACTGCCTTCCATTTTCGCCATCGCGGATACCTCCATCTTCCTGGACGCCGAAACCAAACGGATGATCGCCCACGGCAACCCGCGGGATTTGGTGAAGGAGGGTGGCAGCGACGACAAAGTGAGAAATTTCCTGCTGAGAGGCGAGCTCTCACACGGGCACGAAGGGTGAACAAAACCGACCGAGATGCTTGGGCTGCCGTCCCCGCGCACCTCCCCTTTTCTTTTCCATGAGCCAGAAAGCCAACCCCACCCTGATCGGAGCCTTTGTGTTGGGGGCGATCGCCATCGCGCTCGGCGCCGTCATCTTCTTCGGAAGCGCCAACCTGTTTGCCAAAAAGCTGACTTACCTCACGTACTTCGACGAGTCGGTGAGTGGTTTGACGGTCGGGTCCAACGTTAAGTTCAAAGGGGTGACCATCGGCAAGGTGACGAAGGTCCTGCTCAGCTTCCGGGGCGACGACAAACCCTCCTACGTAAAAGTCTTGTACGAGGTCGACACCGACTTGGTCGTGAAAGGCCTCGGTGCCCACGTGAACTTGGCCGATCCCGAACTGAACCAGAAACGGGTGGAAGGCGGACTACGGGCCAAGCTCGATTTCGAGAGCCTGATCAGCGGACAACTGTTCATGTCGCTCGACTATTTCAAGGATCCGGCACCGCCGAGCGTGGAGGTCGACCCAGCCGATCAGCAGTACTTGGTGATTCCGAGCCAACCGTCGGACATCCAGGCCATCCTGGCCAACGCCACCCGGGCGATCGCCAACGTGGCTAGCATCGACTTTCTAGGTCTGGTGAAGGAAGTCCAGGGACTCTTGGTCAGCGCCCGCGAAGGGATCGACGCCCTGCAACTCGAAAAACTGGGCAAGTCGTTGAACGAAACTTCGGTCGCTTTGAACAACTTCGTCACCGGGGACGAACTGAAGGGCACGCTGGCGAGCCTGCATGGGTCGTTCGACGAGCTGACGACGACGCTCAAGAACTTGGACAGCCGAACCGCCCCGGCGCTGAAGAACCTGGGGCCGACTTTGGAAGAGGCCAAGCGGACCATGGCGAACCTGCAGAAGAGCACCGCGAGCCTCGATCGCATGTTGAAACCCGACTCGGGGTTCCGTTACCAGCTCGAGAGTTCCTTGTCGCAGTTGAACTCCGCCGCCTCATCGATCCAGAACCTCTCCGACTTCCTGCAGCGGCACCCAAACTCGATCCTTTTCGGACGCAAACCCGCGCCACAGGAGGCGGTTAGATGACGCGCCCATGGTGGCGGAACGTGGCCACCTTGGGGCTGGTGTGCCTACTGGGGGCGTGCGCGGCGCGGGAGAGCCTTCCGCAGTTTTACCTGTTGACCCCGGGCGGCGGTGGCGCTGGTGTCGTCGGCAGAAGCCGGGGTCCGTCCATCTACGTGCGCCGGGTGGAGGTGGCGCCCTACTTGGCCAAGAACAGTCCCGTGATGTTGCGGGCCGGGAACAACGTCGATTACGCGGTTTCGGCACGTTGGGCAGAACCGCTTGACCAAGGTGTGGCGCGCGCGCTGGCGGACGCGCTGAACCAGACCAACCGGGTGCGGCCTGCCGGGTTCAGCTTGGCGGGACCACCCGTGGCTCACGACTACGACGTCAACGTGCGACTCCTGCAGTTTGAAGGCACTGACACGGGCGAGGCGGTGTTGTCGGCGCGTTACGAGGTGGTGCCGAGCGGCGGAACCGAACCGGTGGCGGCGCGTTCATTCACGACGCGACGGCTGGGTTGGCAGCCCGGAGATTATGCCGGGCTGGCGCGCCTGTTGAGCGAAGAATTGGCGGAGTTGGGCGGCGAGGTGGCGCGGGCGCTGCAGGCCCGCGGCTGGCGCGTGCGGGCCCTTCACCGCGACCCCGAGCGGGTGCGGGCGGGTGATGCCTCGTTCGATTGGGTGAAGGGCGACGCCCTGGACGCGGCCTGACTCGGTGTCGGCGACGGGTCGTTCCATAACCCGATCTTGGCACGGTGGCCGGGTCAGGTGAGCAGGGCGCGGACGTACCAGCCGGCCTGGATGCTTGGTGGCTGTGCCATGCTCTCCAGCCTGCGAGCTTGGAACGAAGGGACCGGTTCACGAGCGGTTCAGAACCGGCAAAGATCGGCAGAAT
>CAXUNV010000453.1:4038-4282 GCA_964252355.1 uncultured Chthoniobacterales bacterium
GTGGGTGGGGCCGGGACGGGAGTGCCGTCGATGAAGGCCGCGCGCTGGGTCGACGTGGGCCGGGTGGTCTGCGCGGAGGTGCCGCGGCCGTCGCCATCGGACGGGGAGATCCTGGTCCGGACCGCCTACGCCTCGATCTGCGGGTCCGACCTGCACAGCGTGTACGGCGGCGCTCCCCCGCCGGGCGTGGCGGCCGGGCATCCCGGGCACGAGAGCGTGGGCGAGGTGGTCGAGTCGCGCTGCC
>CAXUNV010000454.1:0-4278 GCA_964252355.1 uncultured Chthoniobacterales bacterium
ATCGAGAAGATGAAGTCGTGGTAGCCCAGGTCGCGCGCGATCCGCGCAAACTCCAGGGCGCTCTCCACCATCCCCAGCGGCGTGTCGCCGTACCGGTTCATGATGCGATCGGACAACGAGCCGTGGTTGGTGCCGATGCGCATGCTCACCCCGCGTTCCTGGCACAAGCGCACCAGGGGGGTGAACCGTTCCCGGATGCGGTCAAGTTCCGCGGCGTATTGATCATCGGAGTACTCTTTGACGGCGAATTTTTTGGAGTCGGCGAAGTTGCCGGGGTTGATCCGCACCTTTTCGACCCAGCGCGCCGCTTCCAACGCCGCCTCGGGCTTGAAATGAATGTCTGCGACGATGGGCACATCGCAACCGCGCGCGAGCAGCCCGGCCTTGATGGCCTGGAGGTTGCGGGCATCCTTCACCGTCGGCGCCGTGATCCGCACGATCTCGCACCCCGCCTGCGCCAACTCGATGGTCTGGCCGATGGCGGCTTCCGTATCCATCGTGTCGCAGGTGATCATGGACTGCACCCGGATGGGGTGAGGTCCGCCGACCGGCACGTTGCCCACCGGCACAACCCGGGTTAGCCGGCGCGTGTACCGGTAAGGCTGGGAGACGTAGGTAAGGGCGCTCATGGGTTGGCGGCCGGTGCCGGTCTCGCCGGCGCGCTGAACTTCGGCTTGCCGTTGCCGCTCCAAGGCAAGTCCTGCACGTCGTAGAACGAGACGTACAACAAGAACCCGATCAACATCACGGCGCAGGCGCCTTGCAGCAGTTCCAACACGCGCAGGTTGATGGGCCGGCGACGCACGCCCTCGATGAGCGCCAGGAGAATGTGGCCACCGTCGAGCACCGGGATGGGCAGCAGGTTGATGATCGCCAGGTTGATGTTGAACACGACGCTGAACCAGAGGGCAAGCTGCCAGCCGACGTCGCTTTGGAACAGCAGGTAATAGGTCCGCATGATCATCACCGGACCGCTCATGTGCTGAAGCTTGATGTCCGATTGCGGGGAGAGCAACGCGCCGAGCGTGTTGGTCAGCGTCTGCATCGCCGCCGAGATCTGTTCCACCGGCGAGATGTGCGCGACGGTCATGCGCCCGCCCGCGTCCCAGGCCACGCCGCCCGTGCTTTCCGTACTGAACTCGACGCCGATGATCGGCTTGGTCCGACCGTCCGGCGTCGCCGGCAACACGCGGACCGTGCGCGGCGCCTCCCGCCCGCTCACGACGGTCAGAGAGAACGCCTGCCCGGGACTGCCCTCGATCGAGCGGATGACCTCCGCCGGATCATAAATCGGCCGGTCGTTCAACGTCAGCACCCGGTCGCCAGGCCGGATCCCGGCGACCTCGGCCGGGCTGTTTTTGATCACGGACGCGATGACCGGCCGGCTCGGCTCCATCACCAGTTGCAACGTCCGGCCCGCGCGCTCGACGGTGAGGTCGAGGTTTTTGCCAGGGTTCTTCTGCGCCCATTCAAAAATCTGTTGCGGGTAGAACAGCGGCACGCCGTCGACCGCCGTGACCTCGTCATTCGGCTGCAGCCCCGCCCGTGCGGCCGGCGAGCCTTCCGCCACCTTAGCCACGATGGGCGTGATGGCAGGTTGCAGGCCGACCTGACGCAGCGACCGGCGTTCCCACCCCCGCGTTTCCGGACGGGTGTAGCCGGACTCCAAGGTGAGGATCTGGTCGCCGCGCCGGATCTTGAACGGGATCAGTTCGCCTTCGCTGCGGACGATGTACCACGTCACGCTGTTGACCATGCCGGAGAACCGGCTGACCGGGTGACCGTCGACTTCGAGAATGACGTCCCCCGGTTGAAAACCGGCTTTAGCCGCCGCTTGGTCTGGCGGGACGTAACCCACGGTGGTGGTCGCCTCCGCTTCCGCCGTCGGTCGGCCCACCAACCAGACCACCGTCGCAAAAACGAGCGCCAGCAGAAAGCTGAACAGCGGCCCGGCGAACGCCACGATGATCTTGTCCAAAGGTTTGACCGGCGGCAATAGTTCGCGGCCCGTGGCGCTCTTGCCCTCGACGGCGTCCATCGGGGCCATTTGGGGAAGCAGCACGAACCCGCCAGCCGGGATGCAGCCGAGGCTGACCTCAACCCCTCCCACCTTGCGCCGCCACAATGGTCGCCCGAACCAAATCCCGAATTTCTCGACGTGCAGGCCACGCCAGCGCGCGGCCAAAAAATGCCCGAGTTCGTGAACGATGATCAGCAGGTTGAAGATCAGAACGACCTCAAGGGCGATCAAGATCACGCGAAATGCGTTGTCTAACATGTGGATGAAAGGTGGGTGAGCAGGTCTTGGGCGCGTCGCCGAGCCTCTCCGTCGGCCGCAAGTATATCATCCAGCGAAGGTGACGCCAAATGAGGCAGCCCGTCCATCGTCTCGGCCACCAAACGCCAAATGGCGGGAAAGGGGATCCGTCCTCGCAGGAAAGCCTCCACCGCGACTTCGTTGGCCGCGTTGAGCACGGCCGGCAAAGTGCCACCCCGTTCGCCGGCGTGCCGCGCCAGCCCGAGTGCGGGAAAAGCGTCCTCGCGCGGCTCTTCAAATTCCAGCCTCCCGATCTCTGCCAAGCGGAGCGGTCGCAGGTTGTTGGGCACCCGTTCCGGCCAAGTGACGGCGTACTGGATCGGGAAGCACATGTCGGAATGGCTCAACTGCGCCAGGACGGAGTTGTCCGTAAACTCCACCAGGGAATGCACGACGCTTTGGGGGTGGACGACGACCTGCACGCGCCGCATCGGGACGTCAAACAACCATCGCGCCTCGATCATCTCGAGCCCTTTGTTGAAGAGGGTCGCCGAATCGACGGTGATCTTCGGGCCCATGGACCACGTCGGGTGGCGCAGGGCGTCGGCTGGGGTCACCCGAGCCAGCTCCGACGTCGGCGTCCGCCGGAACGGCCCGCCAGAAGCCGTCAGGATGAGGCTCTTGATCTGGTCGCTCGGCCGGTTTTCCAAGCATTGAAAGATCGCGTTGTGCTCGCTGTCAATCGGCAGCACGAGGCGCCCGAGCCGCGACGCACGTTCGGTGACAGCGGCGCCAGCCATCACCAAAATCTCCTTGCTGGCCAGGGCCAAGTCTTTGCCGGCGTCCAGTGCGGCCAGCGCCGGCCGCAGGCCACCGGTGCCGATGATCGCAACCAGCACCATGTCCGCCTCGGCGCGCGTGGCGAGTTCGATCAGCCCGGCCTCGCCCAGGTGGATCTCCGGGGCGTACGCCAGCCCCGCGCGCAGCGTCTGCGCGGCTTCGTCGTCTGCCACGCACAAGGCCGCCGGGCGGAGTCGGTTGGCGCATTCCGCCAAGCTCCCCGCGTTGCGGTGCGCCGACATGCCGACGATCTCCATCCGCTCGGGCATGGCTTCCGCAACCTTGATGGCGCTGGCACCGATGGAACCGGTCGCCCCGAGCAGGATCAAGCGCCGTTTTCTCATTTCACCAAGAACCGTAGATAGAAGAACATCAAGGGCGCGGTAAACAGGATACTGTCGATCAAGTCAAGCACGCCGCCGATGCCCGGCAGGACGCTGCCGGAATCTTTGACGCCGGTGCTTCGCTTGATAATCGATTCACCTAAGTCGCCGACGACCGCCGCCACCCCGATCAGGAAGCCGAGCGCCGTGCCGTGCGCCAGGTTGAGGTAGCTCAGTTGCCGTGGCAGGAGCAGGATCAGGAGGTAGCTGCCCAAGATCGAGAAAAGGAACGAACCAACGAACCCTTCCCACGTCTTACCCGGGCTGATGTGCGGCACCATCTGGTGCTTGCCAATCCGGCTGCCGACCAGGTACGCGCCCATGTCGCTGAATTTGGTCACCACCACGAGGTAAAGGACGTAGAATTGGCCAAGCAACCCGCCGCCGGGCGCCCGCGGAACCAAGTAAACGATTTTGGTCAGGAAGTTGAAGAGCCAAGCGACGTAGAGCAGCCCGAAAAGGGTGTAAGCCATCGCTTCCAAAGGCACGTACTTCACCACCGGCCGAAACATCTGGCGGGCGAAGACGCCGATCAGAAAGACCAGCAGCACCGCCATCTCGAAGTCGTAGGCCGATTCGATGCCGCGGGTGCGGAAGAAGAGGAAGCTGCCGGCGAACGAAGCCGCCGCGCAAGCCAAGCCAAAAACCCGGAAACAGGCCCGGCCGGATTGGCTGATCATGTTGAAGTACTCCCACAGGCCGACAAAGCCGAGGGAACAGATCAGGAGGCCGAACACAAGCTCGTTGCCCGAGAAGATGACGACCAACGCGAGCGTCCACATCGCGATCGCGCTAATC
>CAXUNV010000455.1:0-4263 GCA_964252355.1 uncultured Chthoniobacterales bacterium
ACATATTCTTTGGCGTAGCCCCAGTCGCGCTTGGCGTCCAGATTGCCGAGATACAGCTTGTCCTGCATGCCGGCTTTGATCCGGGCCACCGCCCGCGTGATCTTGCGGGTGACGAACGTCTCGCCGCGGCGCGGGCTTTCGTGGTTGAAAAGGATGCCGTTGCTCGCGTGCAGCCCGTAGCTCTCCCGGTAATTGACCGTCGCCCAGTACGAAAATACCTTGGCGACGGCGTAGGGACTACGGGGCCAGAAGGGCGTGACCTCCGTCTGGGGCACTTCCTGCACTTTGCCGTACATCTCGCTGCTGGAAGCTTGGTAAAAACGGGGACGCACCCCGGTCTCCCGGATCGCCTCGAGGATCCGGATGGTGCCCACGCCGGTGACGTCCGCGGTGTATTCCGGGATGTCGAAGCTGACGCGGACGTGGCTTTGCGCCGCCAAATGGTAGATTTCGTCCGGCTGCAGTTCGTAAAGCAGCTTCACCAGATTGACCGAGTCGGAGAGGTCGCCGTAGTGCAAAAAGAGGCGGACGCCGTGGACGTGGGGATCTTGGTAGAGGTGATCGATCCGGTCGGTGTTGAAGGTGCTGGCCCGGCGGATGATGCCATGCACTTCATACCCTTTCTCCAGGAGTAGGTCGGCAAGGTACGAACCGTCCTGCCCCGTGATGCCGGTGATCAAAGCTTTCTTCATAGTATAACGCGGCGCGAACCGCCCCCAACACCCGGACGGCAAACGCCACCCTCCCTTTAATGTCGAGTTTTTTCCCGTCAACCCTTTTGCGGGGCGGCAATCCGCGTTCCGGGTTGCGCGTTTTGGGGAGAGCAGGAGACCCGCTGGGCTTCGGCCGGTGTTCCGCTTTGGCCTTTGGCCTTCTCAGGCGCGCCGCCCACTTACTGCGCTTGGCGTTGGGGCGTGATCGCCGCCGCGGCGGCCGGTTCCACCACCCGGACCTGCGGTTCGGGGAAGTTCCGGAGCGAACGCACGGCATAAACGGTCTTGCCCTGCGATTCGTAGAACGTGCGCATGATCATTTCGGCCAACAACCCGAGCAGCACGCACATCATCGCGATCATGAACGTCATCACCGCGATCAGCGGCAGGGGCGTGAGGATGAACGGGGTGCCGGCAAAGAAGCGCAATCCGAGCATGTAAAGGAACGTGCCGATGCTCACCGCCAAGCTGAAAAGGCCGCACCCCCCGAACACGTACATCGGTTTCTGGGCGGCTTTGTCCAAGAACTTCACCACCAACAGGTCCAAGAGGACCTTTACCACCCGTTCCAAACCGTACTTCGAGCGTCCGGTGCGGCGCGGGTGATGGTTGACGATCAGTTCGGTGATCTTGGCGCCGTGCCAGGAGGCGTAGATCGGCAGGAACCGGTGCATTTCGCCGTAAAGCCGGATGCCTTCGACCACGTGCCGTTTGTAGGCTTTCAGCGAGCAACCGAAATCGTGGAGCCGCACCCCGGACACCAACGAGATCAGCTGGTTGGCGGCGATGCTCGGTAGGTTGCGCTGGATGTAGTTGTCCTGCCGATCCTTGCGCCAGCCGGAGACCACGTCATACCCCTCGCGCAGCTTTTCTAACATGCGCGGGATGTCGGCCGGATCGTTTTGGCCGTCGCCATCGATCGGGATGATGACCTCGCCGCGGGCGTGGTCGAAGCCGGCCATCACCGCCGCGGTCTGGCCGAAGTTGCGCTTGAAATGAATCACGCGGACCCGGGTGTCGGCCGCAGCCAAGCGGTCAAGGATGTCCGGGGAAGGGTCCGTGCTCCCGTCGTCGATGAAGATGATTTCCCAGCGAAGCCCGAGCTGGGTGAGTTGGCGGCGCACGCCTTGGCAGAGCTCCACCAGCGACTCGGCTTCGTTGTAAACGGGAACGATGATGGAAGTTTCGATCTCCATGCGGACCGCCCGCGGGAGGCTCCGTCGCTGAGGCGTCTTGCCGCGGCGTGGCGTCTGCCCCCGATCGCCCGGGTAAAGAGCCTGCGAGCGAAGCGTTTGTCAAACGGCAACCCGACCCGGCCAACGCCTGCGCGGCCCCACGCACGTCCGGTTGACGGCGCGGGGATTTCGCCGCATAAGGTCCGTTCCTTGAGCACCACTGGCGACCCCGCCTTCCGCGTCCACGGCCTGCCCGGGCATGAATAAGGGAGCCATGTCGTGAACACGGTGTGCGGCATGGCGTGCATCCTCGCTGGGTGGCTGGCGTTTGGGGCGGCGTTCGTCGGCCTTGGGGCGGTCGTCGCGCCTTGGCTGAGCGGTGGTGCGGGTAAGCGGGTCGGTGTGAATCGCTGTTTCTGGTGGGGCTTGGCGGTAAGCGTGGCGGCCCTGCAACTTCTCAACCTCTTTGCCGCGATCAAACCCGCGGTGGCCGCCGTGGTGCTCGCGGCGGGGTGGTTGGGATGTTGGCGCAGCCGCTCGTGGCGGGTGTTTCCCCGATGGCTTTTTGCCTCCCCATCGTTGCACATCCTCCTGCGGTGGCACCCTGGCCGGCCAAACGTCCGGGAGGTCCGTCTGGTCGGCGTCTCCCTCGTATTTTTGGCCTCGGTCCTTTTTGTGCTCTGGGCTGCGAACCGCGCCCTTGGACCGTTCACTTGGTACGATTCGGGCATCTACCATTTCACGTCCATCCGGTGGGCTAACAGCTACCGCCTGCCGCCCGGGCTGGGCAACCTGCACGGCCGGCTCGCCTTCAACCAGTCCTTTTTCCTGTACGCCGCCCTTTTGAACGCCCTGCCGGCCTGGGTCAACGGCCAGAGCCTTTGTGAGTGGGGCGCCCGCGTCTCCAACGGGCTCCTCTTGGTGGCGACGGCCGGGACGTTGCTTGAGCTCTGGCACGACTCACCGGCTGACGGCAAGCCGGCATTGCGCGCGGTGCTCGCGTCGCTGCCGTTGGTCGGCCTCTTCTATCTTGGCACCAGCCAACAACAGGAGGCGCCTTTTTTCTGCAACCCCACACCCGACACGGCGGTGTTCCTGTTGGAGTTGCTGCTGTTTGCCTACGCGGCCGTCTACTTGGCGCACCCGGGGACGGGTGATGGCGGGGCCGCCCTGGTCGTGGCGCTCGCGGTGATGACGGTGACCTTCAAATTCAGCGCGGTGGGCTTTGCCGGCGCGACCGCCGCGCTCGTGCTGGGCGTCGCCGCGCATCGCCGTGGGGAGGCGGTGCCGGCATCCCTCCGACCGGCACTCGCGTTGGGTGCGGTCTTGGCGGTCGTCTGGCTGGCCAGGGGCGTGGTCGCAAGCGGTTACCTGCTCTATCCGGAAAGGCACACGGGTTTGCCCGTGCCTTGGTGCATGCCCGGTGCGTACCTCGAAAATGAACTCTCTTGGATCAAGAGTTGGGCGCGTTGGCCACGGCACGCGCCAAGCGAAGTCTTGCACTCGTGGAGGTGGCTGAGGCATTGGTTTCACCCCACGTTCCACCGCTCCGAGATGTTCACGCCGGCCATTGTTGCGGGTTTGGGTCTGCTCTCGGCAGCGACGACAGGCGCGCTCCGCCGGGTCCAGTCGGGCGAGGCTTGGCCTTGGGCGGCGCTGTTAGGCGTGAGCTCCGCCGGGACAGCGTTTTGGTTTTTCACGGCACCCGACCTCCGCTTCCTGGGGGCGGCATGGTGGCTCGTGGGGATCTCTGCGCTTGGCCTTGGGTTCACCGGTTGGCAGGGCAGGACCTTCCGCCTGATCGCCGGACTCGCAACCTTGGCGCTGCTGGTAGCAACCGTTTGGGCCTTCACGGTGTACGATACCGGCCTGACTTTTCCACCGGGTAATTATTGGGCGTACCCGGTCCCGCGAGCAGAATTGATCGCCCGGACAACCCCTTCGGGGTTGCAGGTTTACACCCCGGCGCGCGCCGGCCACGACCAGTGCTGGGACGCGCCGTTGCCCTGCACGCCGTATTTCCTGCCTTCCCTCCGACAACGCAAGCGCGCGCACAATCTCGGGGCCGGCTTTTACTTGGACGCAGCGCGCGGGCCGCTCACGCCGCCTGAGTAGCGAGCGCGACCGAGTGGGAGCGGTGGTAGGCCAAGGCGAGGCATCCCGCATGCGGGACTACCGGGGTGAAGAGTAGCGCCGGCGTCCCCGCCCGCAGCGCTACGGCTGCGCCGGAGGCACTTTCGCTTCGGCGACCTGGTGCCTTCGTGCACCGGTGCGGGCGGGCCGCCGCGCCGCCCGTCCGGACCACCTTGGGGCGCCTTTTGCCGACGGACATGGTAGGACAAGGCGAGCTGACCAGACGAGGCACGGCCAAGGAT
>CAXUNV010000456.1:0-4263 GCA_964252355.1 uncultured Chthoniobacterales bacterium
CCCCCCCCCCCCCCGCGGGTCGCTCGCGCGCTCCGCATTGGGAGTTCCCGCGGACTGACGACCCCCCTAGCCTCCCGACCTCGGCGACGGCGGCGGCCGGCGCCGCACTGGTTTTCTCCACGTCGCGTCCGCCGTCGCCCGCCCTCCGAACCGGTCGCGGACCTCGGCCCGAAATTCCAGCGCGTCGCCGTCGGGCAGCTCGTCCCGTGCCGGGAATAGCCGGTAGGGCGGGGCATCGCTCGTGCCCAGGTAACGGTAATTTTCCTCACCGGGGCGGCGCATGCCGAAAGCGACCTGCAACGTGCGCGTTTCCGTCGTCTCCAGCACAAGTCCCCAACGTTCCTCGACCTCCGACTGGCGCGACACGGTCAGGGAGACAGGCGCAATGGCCGCGTCGGTTGGCCGTGCCGGGGCGGTCGCCTGGAGCACAAGGAGGTCCAGCGGCGCCATGGTCACCCGTAGTTTCCCATCCGCGGCAGAGAACCGCGAGGCGCCATCCGCCACCTCGAACAACGTGCGCCACCCCTCCCCACCCGTTTCCGTTAAAAGGTCCGCCTCGCGCGCCTCGGCCGCATTGTTGGCCACGACGAGCACCTCCGGTTCAGCGACGTCGCCCAACCGCGAGAACGCGAAAACTCCCGGGCCGTCCCCAGCCACCCGCGTGACCTGCGTGCCGCGTTGCAACGCGGGCGTCGTCTTCCGTAAAGCCGCCAAGCGTTGCGTTAACCGGTACAACGGGTGCGCCTCGTCGTAGGCGGGCTGCTCCGGCGACCCGCCACCGAGGCGACTTTCGGCTGCGTAGCCCGGCGTTGCCGTCCCGTACATGTCTTCGCGGCACCAGACATCCCCGCCTTTGCCGGTGAACCCCTGCTCGTCGCCGTAGTAGATGCACGGGATCCCGCGGGCGCAAAAGAGCAAGGCGTGCGCAAGTTCCACGCGCTGCAGGCACGCGGCCGGATCGGCACCCGCCACCGTTTCGATGAACCACCCGATCCGTCCGATGTCGTGGTTGCTGATGAAGGTGACGCAGCTGCCGGCGGTGCTCGCGGGGGTGGCATAGTAGGCATCTTTGGCGAAGAAGGTCGCCAACTCCCGCGGCGACCCCACGCCCGACGCAAAGTTCACCGCCGCCTTTTGGAATCCGAAATCCAGCACCGACGAAAGGCCGAACCGGTGCACGTACTCCGACAGGAAGGCCGGGTCTTGGTCATAGATTTCCCCCACGACGAAAAGCGGGGGAGACCCCGACCGCCGCGCCGCCGCCTGCATGGCAG
The DNA here is from genome assembly GCA_964252355.1 of uncultured Chthoniobacterales bacterium. GTDB lineage: Bacteria > Verrucomicrobiota > Verrucomicrobiia > Chthoniobacterales > JAFAMB01 > CAXUNV01. The sequence continues at coordinate 1,275 of CAXUNV010000456.1, forward strand.
GAACAAAACTTTGCCAGAATTCCGGGTGGACGTGTTTGACCGTGTCGAGCCGCAACCCAGACGGTTTGAACTCCTCCACCCAACGGGCGTAGATCTCCGTCATCCCGGCCGCAACCCGCCCCTGTTCCAAAAACAAGTCGTCCAACCCCGCGACGCTGCCGTACTGGGCGCTCTCTCCGGATGATCCCGCCTCGCCCCGGTTGTGGTAAACGGTGAGGTCATTGAGCCAATCCGGCCTTTTCAGGTGACGGTCGCCTTCCGTCCGGAACGTCGGGCGGATCGGAAAGCTTTTCTCGGGATCCAACCGCGGGAAATCTTCCCGGCCCAAAAAGTCGCGGTCGTCAAAGGGCTTGCCGTCGGCGTCCAGGTAAGGGCGGGAGAATTTGTATTGGTAAGCGCGGGCTCCGTCGGCGGGCGTGATCACGTGCGCCGTGTGGTTCACCACCACGTCGAAAATCATGCCGAGGTGGTGCGCCGCGGCGGCTGCAAACAGGCTGTGCAGGTCCGCTTTGGTTCCGAGGTGCGGATCGACGTCGGTGAAATCCGTGATCCAATAACCGTGGTATCCCGTGTTGGGCGGATCGTCAGGGGCACCCTCCTGCACGGCCAAGTTTTTCAAGACGGGGGTAAGCCAGAGGCTCGTCACCCCCAGGTGCTGCAGGTAATCCAACCGGCGGGCAATCCCGGCCAAATTGCCGCCGTGATAACCGCGCGGCTCGGCCGGATCGACGCCCGTGGCGCGATCTGGGGGCGGCGGCGCGTCGGCATCCCGGGCAAAGCGATCCGGCATCAGCAGGTAGATCACCTCCCCCGCCTGCGGCGACGACGGCGCGGCACGAAAGAAGTCCTCGGCGGCCCAGCCGGCCTGGGCACTGCACCAGAGCGCCAGGACGGCGGTCGCGGTTTTCACCCCTTCGTTCTAGGCCAAGGGCGCATCGCTGGGAAGTCCTGCCTTCGCCAACGCCTGCACCAGGGCCAAGGCCTCGTCGCGCGTCCGGATCTCGCCTTCCAACTGCGCGGTTTGCGCCGCCTCCAGCAGACGCCGGAATTCAGGCCCCGGCCGTAATCCCAGCGCGATGAGGTCGTGCCCGGTAACCAACGGCGGCGGGATCAGCGGCTCGGCCGCCAACTCCGCGCGCTTTCCCACGAGAAACTCGTAATTTTCCAAGTCGCCGTGACTTCCCGCGCAATCGATCCGGTGCAGCTCCAGTTCGAGCGGGAGATTCGGGCGCGCCAAAAACCGTCTCAGCTTCGCCGGACGCATTTCCCGAACGTCTTTGAAGGCCATGTGGTGGCGCACCGCCTCAACCACCGCCGCCGTCTCTTCATTGGAGAAACGGAGCCGGGCAAAGACGCGGGCCGTCATCTCCGCGCCCACCCGGTCGTGGCCGTTGAAGCGGATCCGTCCCTCCGCGGGATCGAGGGTCTGGGTGGGTGGTTTGCCGATGTCGTGCAGCAGCACGGCCCAAACCAGCAGCCGCGGTGCATCCGGCGGCAGCAACCCAAGCATCTGTCGGGTGTGGATGTAGACGTCGCCCTCGGGATGGAACTGCGGCGGCTGTGCGCAGCCCTGCAGGTCCGCGACTTCGGGCAACACCGCCCGCAGCAGGCCCGACGCCTCCAGGAGATCCAAGCCGCGCACCCGCTGCGGGTCGGCCAGGATCTTGTTGAGCTCGTCACGGATCCGTTCGGCGCTGACGGCTTTGAGTTCGGCCGAGTGCGTGCGAAGGGCCTGCCAAGTGGCCGCTTCGATCGCGAACCCAAGGCTCGCGGCGAAACGGACGGCGCGGAGCAGACGGAGCCGGTCCTCCCGGAAACGTTCCTCCGGGTTGCCGATCGCCCGAACGATTCCCCGTGCGAGGTCCTCCCGGCCCCCGACGTGATCGATGACCCGGTCGGCGATGGGGTCGAGGAACATGCCGTTGATGGTGAAATCTCGGCGCTGGGCGTCCTCTTCGGGCGACGAGAACGTCACGCTTTGAGGTCGGCGACCGTCGAGGTACTTGCCGTCGGCACGGAAGGTGGCCACCTCGAATTCGTAGGGCCGCTCCAGCACCCGCACGACGCCGAACTGGGCACCCACCGGCACCGTGCGGGCGAATAACGACTGGACCTGTTCCGGCGTGGCGGCCGTCACCACATCGTAATCTTTGGGCGGTTGGCCCAGCAGTGCGTCCCGCACGCACCCCCCCGCGAAGTACGCGAGGTGACCGTGGCGCTGCAACCGGGCCACCACCGAAACGGCGGCGTCGCGGAGCGGCTGCCGATTGGCTAGCTCCGCAACCATCACGCGGCCACGGCCACGTCGTCGGCGTCGGCATCAGCGTCGGCGTCTGCGTCGCCGCCTTCCAATTGACTCAGGTCGGCTTCGGCCGCCTCGATGGCCGCCGGCAGGGGCAAATGCAGCTCCAGGTAGATCTGGGCCAAGGCCGCGAAGCGTTCTTCGTGGTTTAAAAGGATCTGGTCTTGCATGGCGTTTTCTCTTTCTTTTTTCCGCTGCGACCAGGGGCAAGCAAAACCCCCACCACTGGTCCGCAGCGGTGGGGGTTTCGTAAAAGCTGTGCTTGGTTATTACGAGGTCCTCACCGCGATCCGGGCGTCGCGCGGGCAGAGCGCGACCCCGTGGAGCCACGTCCGTTTGGACATGGCACCATGGAGAATCTGTACCCGGTTACGGTCCAGCATCCCTGCGAGGGTATCCGGCCTGCGCCCAACTGCAATCTATTAATGACGGCGGCAGGGGGATGTCACCCGAAAGTTCTATCTCTCGCGGCATCCGGAACCTTGCCGGGCGTGCTGCGGTCATTTAAGCCGTTTGAAGACGACGGCGGTGCCGCGCGTCCAAGCTCCCAAACTTGCCCCGCCCCCGGCCCGCTTGCGCGCGCAGCGACGGCGCTGGGCACCACCCCAGCTCTGCCTGTGAAAACCGCCTACGAACTCCCCCCCATGCTCGAAAACGCGCCCTCGCGCGGCAAAAGGCCCCCCAGCC
>CAXUNV010000457.1:0-4248 GCA_964252355.1 uncultured Chthoniobacterales bacterium
GAATTAGCGCAAGCTGGGCAAGACGAGCGTCGAGGGCTCGGAGGTTAGCCTCGGCGCGTGGAAGATCGGCGGCGGTTGGGGCGCCGTGGCCGACGAAGATGCGGTGCGTGTCTTGCACGCCGCGCTGGACGACGGCGTCAACTTCATCGACACCGCGGACGTCTACGGGGACGGGCGGAGCGAAAAACTGATCGCCGAGGTTTTGGAGACACGGCGAGAGGAGGTGTACGTCGCGACCAAGGCAGGGCGCCGGCTTGAGCCGCACGTTGCCGACGGCTATCAGGCCGACAACCTTCGCGCGTTCGTGGAGCGTTCGCTGCGGAACTTGCGTCGGGAAACGATCGATCTGCTGCAACTGCATTGCCCGCCCACCGAAGTCTACTACCGTCCCGAGGTTTTCCAGGCGCTGGAAGATCTCAAGCGCGACGGCAAAATCCGGCATTTCGGGGTGAGCGTGGAAAAGGTTGAGGAGGCCATCAAGGCGGTCAACTATCCGGGTTTGGCTTCCGTGCAGATCGTCTTCAACGCCTTTCGGCAACGGCCGCGCGAAGTGTTCTTTCCACTGGCGCAAGCGGCTGACGTTGGCATCATCGTGCGCTTGCCGCTCGCGAGCGGCCTGTTAGGCGGCAAAATCACCCGCGAGACGACTTTTGCGGCTGATGACCATCGTAACTTCAACCGGTTCGGGGAGAAGTTTGACCGGGGTGAAACGTTCGCTGGCGTCGACCTAGATCCCGCCCTGGACGCCGTCGAGCGGTTGCGCGTCGCGGTGCCCTCACCGGTGACGCTGGCGCAGTTTGCGATGCGCTGGATTTTGGACCATCCCGCCGTCACTTGCGTCATCCCGGGCGCGCGCCACGCGGCGCAGGTGGAGGGAAACGTCAGGGCTTCCGATCTGCCCACACTTTCGGACTCGCAGAGGGCGTCCGTCGACGAAGTTTACGCCGACCTGATCCGGCCGTTGGTGCACGACCGGTGGTGAAGAAGGCCAACCGGGAACCCGCGCGGAGCGCGTCAGACTAATGGCCGAAAACGCCCGACCTGTTCGCAAAGCCGGGCGGTGATCTGCCCCAGCGAACAGCTCTCCACCGTGTTCAGCAACTCCGCAAAGACGTTCCCGCCTTTCTCGACCGCTTGCGACAAGCGGTCCAACGCCCGCTCGCTCTCGGACGCGTGGCGGCGCTCGAAATCGTGGAGACGTTCTAAATGAAGGGTCTTCCGCTCGGCCGGGGTTCGCACCGTCGCCATGTCCGGCCAAGGGGCTTGGCCGTCGGCGTACCGGTTGAGGCCGATCACGGGGCGGCAACCCTCATGGATGCCGCGTTCCAGCGCGTGCGCCGAGGCCTGAATTTGGCTGCGCTGGTACCGGCGCTCGACCGCGCCAAGCACGCCGCCTTGCGCTTCCAAGTTGTCGAACTCCTCGAGGATGGCCGCCTCGAGCGCCTCGCCCACGGCGCGCATCCCCGGAGATCCGGACAGGGCATTCATCGTGTGGCGGAAAAGACCGCTCTCCTCCAAAAGGATCGCCTGGGCGTGGGCGGCGTACCGGGCGTATTCCTCACTGGGCGTCGTAAACGGCTCGTCGGCCGAGTTGCTGTGGCAGGAGTTCGTGGCGTTCAGGCAAGCCAACGTCAACTCGAGGGCGGTGCGGGTGAGGTTGTTTTTCCAATCCGCGGCGATGAGGGAGCGGCCGCTCGTCTGGGTGTGCAATTTCAGCAGTTGGGCCGGGCGCTCGGCACCGAAGGCGTCGCGCATGCCGATCGCCCAAACCTTGCGGCACGTGCGGGCCAGCGCCACGTACTCGACGTCCAAGCCGCAATCCAAGAAGAACGACAACCTCGGCCCGAAAACGTCGACGTCCATGCCCCGGTTGCTAAAATCTTCCACGTAAGCGAAGCCGTTGGAGAGCGTGTACGCCGCCTGCTGCACCGGCGTGGCGCCCGCTTCGGCGATGTGATAACCGCTGATCGAGATCGGGTACCAACGCGGCAGGTGCTTGGCGCAATGGTCGACGGTGTCGGCCAGGAACCGCAGCGAGGGTTCAAGCGGGAACACCATCTCGTTCTGTGCCTGCACCTCTTTGAGCACGTCGGCTTGCACGGTGCCGCGCAGCTTTGGCAGGACCCCTTCGCCGAACCGGCGTTTGGCCGCCGCTACGTACATGGCGAGCAGGATCGGCGCGGGCCCGGAGATGGTCATCGAAACCGACACTTCCCGGTCGAGGTCGAACCCTGCGTACAAGCGTTCCATGTCCTCGACGGTGTCGACCGCCACCCCGCCCTCGCCGATCTTTCCGAACACGCCGTCGGCGGCGGCACCGACCCCGTAGAGGGTAGGCCCGTCAAAGGCGGTGCTCAGCCGTTTGGAACGCTGGTTGCGCGCGAGGTAGTGAAAACGGGCGTTGGTATCTTCCGGCAAACCCAGACCCGCGAAAAGGCGCGTGGGTTCCTCGCGCGGCGACGCCCCGCCCACCTCCTCCGGCTGGAGGTACTGCTCCGGGTAAGCCGCCGCGGTAAACGGAAATTCGCCGGGCAACCCGCCTTCCAAGATAAACCGGAGCACCTCCCCGGGTTCATCGTACGGCGGCAAGGCTAAGCGGGGGAGCGTCAGCCCAGTCGGGGTTCGGGTGGTCTGGATGCCGCGCCTGACCGCGTCCCACCGCGCCATCGTTTCCGCCGCAAAGCCTGGGTCTTGGCGCACCCGCCGGACCTCCGCTTCGACGAAGCGCGCCCGTGCACGCACCGCCGACGCCGCTTGGCTGAGGGAACTCATGGGCAGGGACCTTCGGTAGGCGGGAGAGGCAAGGGGTCAAAAAGACGGGCGAAAAGCTGGTCCACCCCTGGATCGCGGTGGCGGGTGGCGACGGTCGCAAAGATCGTCGCACCTCCGCCGCCGGCCCGCTCGCCCAGGCGCTCCTCCAACTCGGCCAGGGCGGTCTTGGCCCCAGGTCGGTCCGCTTTGTTGACCACCACCCCGTCCGCGACGTCGAGCACCGCGATCTTTTGCAGCTGCAAACGACTGCCGTAATCGGGGGGTAGCACGACGATCTGGCGATCGACGCCGCCGGCGGCGAACGGTAAAGCTTCCTGGCCGACCCCTACCGTCTCAAGGATGACGGCCTCAAACCGGCCGCAGCTCGCCAAGTAGTCAGCCATCGGCTGGGTGGCGGCGCTGACCCCGCCGGTTTGTCCGCGGGTGGCCAGCGAGCGCATGAAAACGCGGTCATGCTGCGCGTGGATCATGGTGGCGCGGTCCCCCAGCAGAGCCCCCGCCCCGACCAAGGTGGGGTCGTGCGACAGGATGGCGAGCCGGGCTTCCGAACCGAAGGTGCGCAGGAAGCGCAACGCCAACTCGTCGATCAACGTCGTTTTGCCGGCGCCGCCGGGCCCAGTTACCCCGATGCACCGGGCGCGCTTCCGCTGCCCCTGAAACGGTGGGGCCAGTTCCCGGCCCGACTCCAAGGCCGTCAAGGCGCGACCAAGCAACGCGTCGGCAGCGGTCTTACCGCCTCCAGCCCCGGCCGTGTCCGGGTGCAAGCCGGCCCCGAGCGCGCGCGCGTAGGCGACGGTTTCATCCAGAGACGTGCCGGCCGGAAAGATGCGGTCAACGCCCGCCGCGCGCATCTGCTCGGCATCTGCCGGCGTGATCGTGCCGCCCCCCCCCCCGCAGACCCAGGCGGGGCGGCCGGCGGCGGCCAAGCTGACCCGGTCCATGTCGGGTGGCCGCCTCGCCGAAGACCCTGGCGGGGCTGCCGGCGTCGGCCAGGAGCCGGACCACCTCGGAGAAGAACTCCACATGCCCCCCGTTGTAGCTGGAAAGACCGACGGCCCCGACATCTTCCTGCAGCGCAGCCCGCACGATGTCGCGCGCGGCCCGGTGGTAACCGAGGTAGACCACCTCGAACCCGTGCCGTACGAGCTCGAGGTTGACGGTGTTGATCGCGCTGTCGTGGCCATCGCAGATGGGGACGGCGGTGAGCAGGCGCATGGGCGGGGGACGCGGTTGCACGACCGTTGCACTCACCCATGCCACGGGGCAGCGCCGCGCGCACGGCAAATCGCAGACGAGAAAGCACCCACCGGGCCGCCACCACCAGCGACCCGGTGGGGCGAAAACCCGGCGGGACGTTGCGCGCTCCTGGTCCCTCGTTTCTGGTTGGTGGTTGGAGGGAAAACGCTGCCGGACAGGCGACGCGGTGGGGCGAAAACCCGGCCCGCTCAGGGTGACGTCCACGCCGAGAGAGGGCCG
>CAXUNV010000458.1:0-4247 GCA_964252355.1 uncultured Chthoniobacterales bacterium
GGGCGGGGCAAGGGCCGCCAACGCCGGCCTGATCCGTCCGGTCAGCACGCGCGGGAGCGGCAACATCCGCGCGACGCGCCCGGTGAAGCTGGCCAGGGGAGGCCGGGCAGACCGTGATGGCGGAAGTCCGTTCCCCGGACCGGTTTGGGGTGGCGGGATCGTGTGCTTGGTGCCGTCCATCGGCTGTCTGAAGCCATCCCCATCCGGAGGTCATCGCGGGAACCGGAGGGTGTCGATCACGCGCGGGAACGGGGGTGCGAAAGGTAAGGCCTCAAGGTTAAGGTTCGAAAACACGGAGGTAAACGCCTCCACCGCGGTACCCCCCTGTTTATCGGTCGAGAAAAGCGGCGATTTAGCGTGCAGGATTTTTACGGAGATCCGCCGCTTGGTTCGCCTGCTTGGGCCGGTTCAACGCCCGCGCGACTTCAAAAACGCTTCCATCTCCGCGCGGGTGCCGCGGAACGACACCAAGCAACACATCCCGTTTTCGCGGCGCAACCCGCCCACCCAATTCTCGCCGTCGACGATTTCCCACCGGTTGGAGTGCACGCGCACGTCGAGGTCTTCGGGTTGAAACAGGTAGAGCAAAATCTCTTTGGGACCGGTGGCCATCACCTCGGCGATGTCCGCGTTGCCCATCTTCGTGACCCGGCAACCGACGGTACGGAGCTCACCCAACTCCCGCGGGACGGCGTAATGCTCTAAGCCGTGCTTGAGGAAGAAGTAGTCTTCGAGGTCCTTGGCCGAGGTCGTCACCGGCTCGAACTCGTCACCGGTGAGGCCGTTTGCGGAATCCAACAATTCCGAAACGCGTTCGGCTCCGGAGAAAGTGCCGAGGCGTTCGTAGATGACGAACCAAGCGATGGCGACAGTGCCGACCAACCCGACGGTGATGGCGGCGATCACCGTGCGGGGAAGGTCCCGTCGGCGTCGGGGCACGCCGGCCGCTCCGGCCTCGGCCTCGTCGTCATCCTCGTCCTCGGCGCCGTCGCCGTCCAACCGCGCTCCGGAGTGCGTGGCCGGCGCGACGGCGGCTGGGCCTGGGACGGTCTTAGCGGCGGGTTCGTGGGGCGGCGACATGAGAGACGCCGTCAACGCCGCCAGCTCTGGGTTGCCCAGGCGGGCGCGCGCCAGCGCTTCGCGGAGGGATAGGGCGGTTTCGTCCCGAGACTGGACGCCACCGGCCACCGCCGCCCAGCCGGCATGGGCGCGTTTGGTGAGCGCGGCCGCTGCCGCCGGGTCTAAACTGAGGGTATCCGCCACGGTCCCCGCCGGCAGCAACTCCGCAAGGGTCAACGTCAACGCGGACCGGTCTGGTTCGGCCATGCGCCCGACCCGGGCCAGCGCCGGATCAAGAGCGGTCAGGGGTGCCGAGGGGGGCGCCGGTGTTCGCACCGCGTCCCGCAGCAGATCAGTCCACTCGTCCGCCTGCACGTGCGGGCGGGCGGCGCGCCAGCGGCGGATGTCCGCCTCGGTGGCGGCGCTGGCGGCGGCGGGCGCGCCCGTCTGGACGAGACGGAGCAGGTAAAGCGCTTGGAGGTAGTCGCGAGCGGGGACGGGTTTCAACCCAGCCATGCTAAAGCGCACGCTCGGCGGGCACAAGGCTCGGCCGTGACGCACCCCCACAAAGGTCTGGCGCAAGCGCCGGACCCAACCGCAGGTCCGACTGCGCCTGGCCGGGGTCGGCAAGCTTGAAGACCGGGCGTGGGCGTGGGAAGGTGGGGGGCTGTGAGCCAGGCAAAGACGGTACTGTTTGTGTGCACCGGGAACATTTGCCGCAGCCCTATGGCGGAAGGGCTTTTCCGCGCCTTGGCGTCGGACCAACCCGGACTGAAAGCCCGCTCGGCCGGAGTCAGTACCTACCCCGGGCAGCCCCCTAGCGCCCACGCCGTGCAGGCACTCGCCGAACTCGGCATCAACATCGAGCGCCACCGCAGCGCGCCACTCGACGACCGCGCGGTGCGTGACGCCGCGTGCATCATCGCCATGACCCGGAGTCATCTCGACTCCATCCTTTACCTTTATCCGGAGGCGGCCGAAAAAACTTTTCTCCTGCGGGAGTTTGAAGACCAGGCCTCCAGTCTGGACGTCTCTGATCCGATCGGGCTTGGCTACGAAGCCTACGCCTACACTCGCGACGTGATCCGCCGCGCGCTGCCTGGCGTGCTGCGATTCGTCAACAGCGACGCCGTGAACGCGACCACTTCCCCAAAGAACCCCGACATGAGCAACCGCGCTGGCAATCGTCCCCTGGAACAGGTCGACCCCGAGATCTACGAGTTCGTTCAGGAAGAACGGAACCGGCAGTTCGAAAACATCGAACTGATCGCCTCCGAAAACTTCACCTCCCGGGCGGTGATGGAAGCGCAAGGTTCGTTGCTGACGAACAAGTACGCTGAAGGTTACCCCGGCAAACGTTGGTACGGCGGCTGCGAGTGGGTCGACCGCGTGGAGACGTTGGCCATCGAGCGTGCCCGAAGCCTTTTCGGCGCCGAACACGTCAACGTCCAGCCCCACAGCGGCAGCGGGGCCAACATGGCCGTCTACTTCAGCGTGCTCCAGCCAGGCGACCGCATCCTCACCATGGACCTGTCGCACGGCGGTCACCTGACCCACGGCAACAAGGCGAATTTTTCGGGCCGTTTTTTCGAGGTGATCCATTACGGCGTGAGTGCCGGGAATGAACAAATCGACTACGACGCCCTGGCGCAGGCGGCCCTGACGCATCGCCCCAAGATGATCACGGCCGGCGCGTCGGCTTACCCGCGCATCATCGACTTCGCGCGGATGCGCGAAATCGCGGACTCGGTGGGTGCGTACCTGTTCGTCGACATGGCACACATCGCGGGCTTGGTGGCGGGCGGGGTGCACCCCAGTCCGGTCGGCGTGGCGGACTTTGTGACCACGACCACCCACAAGAGCCTGCGCGGACCTCGCGGCGGCATCATCTTCTGTCGCGAACCGCACGCCAAAGCGATTGATGCCCAAGTTTTTCCCGGGGTGCAGGGTGGGCCGTTGATGCACGTCATCGCGGCGAAGGCCGTCTGTTTGGGAGAGGCTCTGGAGCCGGAGTTTCGGGATTACCAACGTCAGGTGGTCCTCAACGCTAAAGCCTTGGCGGCGTCGTTGGCCCGCAAAGGCTTTCGCTTGGTGTCGGGCGGCACCGAAAACCACGTCATGTTGGTCGACCTTCGGCCACAAGGGATGAATGGTCGGGAAGCGGAACGCGCGCTGGACGCGGCCGGCATCACGGTGAATAAAAACGCGATCCCGTTCGATACCGAATCGGTGTTCAAAGGTGGTGGCATCCGGCTGGGTACCCCTGCGGTGACGACCCGCGGCTTGAAAGAAGAGGAGATGATGGAGGTCGCCGACCTGATCGCGGAAGCGTTGCAGGGCCGCCACGATCCGGCGGTGCTGGCGCGCGTGCGCGAAGCCGTGCGGACGTTCATGGGGCGGTACCCATTGCCGGGTTGAGCACCCGGAGCGAAGGCGGCGGCCTCGGGCCCGACGGAGATTTCGTGGGTGGGCCGGCGGGCCGCCTGCCGCGGTGCGTAAGGAATTTTGCGCGCGGGTCGGGGTACCCGTCTAGGGATTGGTAGGTGAGGATTCGCGGTTCGGCATTTCTCCCAGAACCAGTAAACTTTTCGTAAAATGCCGGTGCGACCTCCGGTGGAAACCCGTCCACTTTTGGTCTTAGGTGTCATGACGCCCTTGCCGCGTCCGAAAGCATGACTGCCATCGACGTTTACGTAGCTGCCGCGAGCGACGCCCGTTTTGAACGGATTGTCGCGGAGCGTGCGTTGCGTGCGGCGGCGGCGGAATTCAATTACGCGGTCCAAGCATCCCACTCCTCACGCCTCCAGCGGCTCGAGTCCGAGGAGCTCGCCGGGGTGACGGGCGGCCCTTCACCGAACCGCGGGCTGCCGTTGCGCGTCACCTTCTGGGAGCACCCCGACGAAGAACGAAACGGCCTGCAGTTGCCTAACACCGGGCAGTACGACCTGGTGATCATCCTGCTCTGGTCGAAACTCCCCCCGTCGTTGGCGGCACGGTTCGTCACCCCGGAGGGCGCGCCACCGGTGTCGGCGGCCGACTACGAGGTGGCTTGGGCGCGGGACGGCGGCCCCCTGACGCCCGGGGGGCACCCGACGTTACGGGTATACCGCAACCGTCAGATTCCCGACGTGCCGCTCGAGCCGCGGACAGCCCGCGAGCAGGCTTTCGGACGCTGGGACGCAGTACAG
>CAXUNV010000459.1:0-4242 GCA_964252355.1 uncultured Chthoniobacterales bacterium
GGGGTGGGTAGTTGCAAGGTTGACGTGGCCGTGGGTTGTTCGTCGGCGGGGTCCATTCCCTCGACTGGGTTAAGGGTGCGAACCGACTTGCCACGGGCGGTTCACGGATATCTCAAGCGACTTGCCGACGATGTTTCAGAAAAGGGGTGCGAAGCGGCCAAACGCCCACCTCTTCGCGCCTGACCACGACGAGCGGTTTGATTTCGTCCCCACCCTCGCATGGCGAGTTGCGACGCCCCTCCGGGGCTAAACGAGGGGGTTCTGCCCACGCCCGGTCGGTGGCCGGGCGGTCATGGCGTCACCCGGGACGCCGGACGCTGGCAGTTTCCAGAGCAATGCCGCTCCGAGCACTCATCGAAGCCAGAACTTTGGGGACCAACGAACGAAGCCTCAGTCGCGCGGCGTCGAACCATCCCGGGTCAGGAAGTCGATGACTACCTTGTTGAGTTCGGCCGGACGTTCCTCGGGCAGCCAGTGGCCGCAGTCGGGAATGACGTGCCCTTCGACGTTGTCGGCGTACTCCCGGAGTTGATCGGCCTCGCTCTGGCCCAGGCCGCCGCGGCCCCCGCCGCCGATGGCGAGGACTGGCATCTTGAGCTTGGTGGCCGCCAGCGCGGCATTCTGGCGCACGCTTTCGTTGAGCGCGCGGTAGTACTCGAACGCCGCGTGCAGGGTGACGGGCTTCGCGTAGGAGCGTGCGTACCACTCCAGCAACTCAGGTGGAAACGCCTCCTGGTTGGTGGCGTGCTCTTTGATGAAGTGTGAGAAGAACAACAACTCACGTCCAGCGATCAGTTTCTCGGGTAGGAGCTCCCCAGCGGCGAAGAAACTAAAGTGCCACACGAGCGACTCGCCCTCGGGCGTGAACGCGGGAAACTTGTAGATGCGCTGGTCGGGGATGGGTGCTTCCATGTATACCAAGCGCACGATGTCCGCCTGGTGCGTCACTGCCATGGGGAAGGTGTTCCAAATACCAATGTCGTGAGCGACGAGGTAGAACTTGGCGTCGGGGCTGAAGCTCTTGGCAAACTTGTAGATGTACCCTGAGATGGCTTGGCCGCTGTAGGAGCCCTTCGGCACGTCGGACAATCCTAACCCGGGAATGTCGAGTGCCACGACCTCGAAGCTTTTGGAGAGCAGCGGCATCAACTGGTGCCACTCGTACCAGGTCTGGCCGAAGCCGTGGACCATCAACACCAACGGGCCTTTGCCGCCGCGGACGTAATGCAACTTGACGCCGTCGATCTCGCGGTAATCCCCCGTGAACCCATCAGGCACCGGAAACTCCTCGGCTGCCTGCGCGGCAGAAGACATGAACAATAGTGAAGCAAAGAACAGGAGCGGACGGATGAATGTTTTCATGGAGTGCGGTTCGGAACAGGGCTGCGGGCGTTCGATCAGATTGTGTAAGTTAACCACGTGGCGAGGTAGTCGCAGTTTTGGCCGGTGCGTCCACCGGAGTTCAAGGTGAGCGCCGCGATCGCCCGACGGACGGCGCGCCGGTCCGTGCGTCGCCCTTTTTTGCGGAAGCGACCTGCGGCTGCCGCGCGGGCCGCCACGCGAGACGAACCGCCGTGCGGGCGCATGCTTCGCCGACCCCGCAGGGGTGGCTATCCCAGGCGATCGTCACGCGGTGAACCCGCCGTCGATGTTGAGGCTCTGGCCGGTGACGTAGCCGGCTTCCGGGCTGGCCAGGTAGGCGACCATCGCGGCGATCTCGTCCGCCTGCCCGTAACGGCCGACGGCGATGAAGCTCTTCTGCCCTTCGGCGTCAGGGCCGTCGGCGGGGTTCATCGGCGTGTCGACCGGGCCGGTTTGCACGTTGCTGATGGTGATGCCGCGCGGCCCCAGGTCGCGCGTCAACCCCATTGACCATTCGCTCCTCCGAGGCGGCTGAGCCGTGGTGGGTCAAGGCGACGTGGGTGCCCTCGCGGGCGAGGCGTTTGGCGATGGCGCTACCGCTGCCGCCGCTGCCTCCGGTCACGAGCGCGCGCTTGTTCTGCAAGGTTTGGTTCATAAGAGGAGCTGGTTTGGCGAGGACCGCCACGGGAGCGGTCTTTCTTTTCTCAAGCCTTACCCTCCGTATGTTTCAACGCCTTCCCAGGGGGCGGGTGCTCACGGGTCCGAGAGGCGGGCGGCTCCCAGGGCGAAAGGAACGTCTGCGCTTTTCTTTGCAACACCGCGGTCGGGGCGCTTGAAACTCTTAGGAAACTCCATGGACGAAGCAAGCAGCCCGCAAGGCCCCGATCGGAGCGCACCCGTTGCCGTCAGCTGTCGAGGCGCCGTGAGGTGGTTGGGCACGGCGGCGATGGGGACCTTTCGGTCGCGTCTGCTGGCCGCCGACAACCCGCAACGAAGACCTCGCGGGAGCGCGCGCGGTCACCTAACTGCCCGCGGATGCGCCGAGGAACGCCTGCGCTGGCTGGCGGCGAAACCGTCCAACCTCGACAAAACCCGCGAGGCGCTCGGGCGCGCCGTACGCTTTCCGCCGCCGTCGCTTAATCCGGCATCTCCGCGATGGACCGAGGCTCGACCATCTCCCGCCCTTCCGCGGCGTGACGGAACTTGGACATCGTCTCGTAGGTTTTGAAACGCGCCCGCATGATGTTTCCTAAAGGACGGTGCGCCGCCAAGCAGTGCCAAGGGTTGAAGCTTAGGCACTCGTCCACCCACACCCGGCGCGCGTCGGAATAAACCTCCTGGGGCGGTGCGGTCACCGTGGCCACGGCCCGGTAGGGACTTTCAGCCTCGTCCCATTCGACGGTGGCGTCTTCCACCGGCATCGTCGTCAGGTCCGTGCAGAGTTGCACGCGCACCTCCCACCGCGCGGTACCTTCCCGAAAAACGTCTGCGATCTCCTGTTTGATGGCGTTCCAACGGCGGGGGTGGCGCAGCGGTTTCTTGTGCAATGCGACCAGGTTCTCGGAGACTGGCACGAGCGCCACCTTGCCGAGGTGGTCGCCGTACCGCAGCGCCACGAGCGTGGCGTAGGTTTCGCCTAACGGGTTGGTTGCCGGATGACCGAAGTTCCTGAGCAATTGGTTGCCGCCGCCCACCGCCTCCAGCGCTCCTTCGGCAAGGCGTGCGGCCGTTGAGACGGTCTGCTTGAACGTCTCGCTGTCGTCGACGTGCTTAGCGAGCGGCGCGAGGTTTTTGAGGAAAACGGCCGCGTCTCTGGCGTCGAACGCCTCGGCGTTGAACAGCACGAAGTCTTGCGTGACCCGGCCGGCGTGGGTTGGAACCATCTCGCCCTCCACCCCGACCACCTTGATGGCCAGCCCACGCGGCGTGGAGATGCGGTCGCTCAGGATGTCGCCCGGGTTCGTGGAAAATCGCATGACGGTCCCGTAGGCTTCCGGCCGGGCGAAGAGGCCTTGGCGCAACTCGTCGGACAACCCGTCGTGCACGCGCAGTTCCGCCTTGATCAATCCGTGGCTTTTGGCGTGAACGGCGCGCCGCGTGTGCCGCTGCCGCTCGCCAACCTTGACGGCGATCTCGCGCATCGTCGCGGTGATCTCGTTGAAGACCCCCTCTTCGTCGGGTTGGACGGTTTCGACTGCAGGCGAATAGAGGACGAAGGGCTTGCTCATGCGCTGAGGTTCCGGTGGAACCCGCTGGTGCGCCGAAACCGCGCGCCAAAAGGTTTTGCCGTCGGTCGAAAACCTGCAGCTCGGCGTCTCCATCTCGTGGCAACGACCAAGCGGGGGTGTTGGTTCAATTTTCGGATGAGGCCAACTGCCGCCTGGTTCCTTTCGTCAAGGCGTCGAGCAGACGGCCGACGAAGTCCCTGGTCCGCTCGTCGGTGAGGTTGCCTTCTTTGTCGAAGCGTTTGTGGGCCTCGGCGATCATGACTTCCGGCCGGTTGATCGGCGACGCGTTCAGGGCCACGAAGATTTGCCGCAAATGGTGCTGCGCCCGCACGCCGCCCAAAGCGCCGGGTGACGCGCTCATGATGGCGGCGGGCTTGCCGTCCCAAGTCGTGTCGCCGTAGGGGCGGGAGGTCCAGTCGAGGGCGTTTTTCAGCACGCCGGGGACCGAGCCATTGTATTCCGGCGTGGCGATGAGCACCGCGTCGGCGGCGCGAATCTTCTGCTTAAGCTCGGAGACTTTGGGTGGCACCGCCTCTTCCAAGTCTTGGCTGAAGGGGGGGATGCCGTGGAGGTCGACAATTTCCAGAGTCGTGTCCCGAGGCAGGAGCCCCGCGGCCGCGCGCCGGGCGGCCCGGGTGTAGGCGCCCTCGCG
>CAXUNV010000460.1:0-4241 GCA_964252355.1 uncultured Chthoniobacterales bacterium
CTTGAAACCTGCGCAGCGTAGCGCTGCGGGCGGGGACGCCCGCGCTCCCCTGAAGATCGCCGGACGCTTTTTCCCTCCGTCTGTCATGCGCACAGCGCTTGGCCTTTGTCATTCGCCATTGATGAACGCCAGCAGCCGTTCCGCCCGTCGCGGCCAAGCGAGCTCTTCCCCGCGGGCCTGCGCCGCGTCGGCAGCCGCCGCGTAGCGGACAGGATCATCCAGCAGATGGACGACGGCACGCCCTAAAGCTTCCGCGTCACCCGCGGGCACGAACGCGCCCGCACCCGCGCCGCCCAGCACCTCGCGGGTGGACGGCAGATCGGTCGCGACGGTTGGCAGCCCGTGAGACAGGTAATCTAGCGCCTTCACCGGGCAGGTGAGGTAACGGTTGTAGGCATCGTCGGCGAGGGGCGCCAAGCCGACGCTCACCTCTTGGCCGAGCGCACCGCGCAACGCTTCGGGCGTCCGGTGAGGCACGACTTCGATGGGTAACGGCAGTTCCTCGGCTTGGCGTGCCAACGCCGCGGCCTGCTCCGGGTTGCCGCCCCAAAACGCCAGTTGGACGCCCGCCTGAGCCAGGGCGGGCGCCGCGGCGAGCAGTTCATCGCGGCCTTTACCTCGGGACAAACGCCCGACGTAAACGGCACGCCGCCACGCCCGACGCCGTTCCACGGCGACGGCGGAAAGCGCCGGTTCGGGGGTGGTGCCCAAAGGCAAGGTGCAGACCCGTAAGGACGGTAACGCCCTCTGAAAAAGTTGGGCTTGCTCGCCGGTGATGCAGATCACGCCGTCCAGATGGGCAAGCAGGAGCCGTTCGAGGAGGGCTTGCCGGACGTCTTGGCTCCGGACCGGCAACCCATGCCGTCGGCGCCACCGGAGGTCGAGGTGGAAATCGTGCGCCTCGTAGAAGGCGAGCAGTCGCGCCCCGTGCCGCGCCTTGAGCCAAGCCAACCGCGGCAGGAAGGAGGCTTCCCGGGTGAGGACGGCGACGCTACCCGCTTGGCGAAGCAGTTGTTGGACCAGGCGGGTGGCCGCCCGAAACACTGGGGCGCTGCTCGTCTGGTGGGGACGCCATCCGAGGCTGGCGCTCAACGCCCGCCGCGGCACCCGGTGGACGTGCAATTGGGGGTGGATGATCAACCCATAGTGCGTCGCCAAGTCCGTCCCAGTGTCGGAAGTTTCGCCGGCGCCGACGACGAGGTGGGTCTCCTGCCCGATGGCCGCCAAGGCATAGGCATTGCGCACCCCGACGTTGACGATCGGACCGGCCGACCGCCAATCGCGCTTGTTCACCCAGACAAAGGTCACCGCCGCACAAGAGAGCGGGTCGGGTCAGCTTTGCAAGCCAAGCTCGGGAGGGAGGAGGACGGATGAGGAGGGTTGAACAGAAGGTCACAAAAATCACCAAGGGGTGGGAACAACGGGCAACCCCGGCAGGGCCGATCGTCGTTCGACGCCACGCCGCAGGCGTCGGGCCGATCGGGAGAGAAAGGCGCGCTTGACGGACGCAGGGCGCCCCGGTTGGTCTGAGCCGGTGCCGAACCTTGTGGTCATTTCGAGCAGCCTCCGCGCGGGGAGCCGAAGCCTGCTGCTGGCGCACCGGTGCGTGGATCTCTTGGCCGCACGCGGGGCAGCCGTGACGTTGTTGGACCTGCGTGAACGGCCGGTGCCGCCTTTCGACGACGGGTTTACGAAACGCCCGCGTACCGCGACCTCCACGGGTTGATCGCGAGGGCGGAAGGGGTGGTTCTCTGCAGCCCGGTCTACAACTGGCAGACGTGCGGCGAACTGAAACGGCTGATCGAGGTCACGGGTTCGACGGACTCGAGTTTGGGGGTGCGGGGCGCCTGGTTCGACAAGGTGATCGCGTTCGTGAACGCGGCCGGCCTCCCGCACAGTTACCCCGCGTGGTTGCCGTTAGCCGGGTCGATGATGCTGGATTTTAAATGCATCGTGAGTCCGTACAACGTCTACGTGCACGACCGGCACTGGACGGAGGGCGATCGGCTGGGGTCGGAAGCGGGGACGAGGATGGAGAAGGCAATGGCGGTGTTGTTGGAACTGACGGTGGCGCTGGCCGCGCGCAATTATCGGTCTGGCTGGGAGATCTGAAGGGGAAGTTGAAGGGCGATTGAGGACTGGCGCGTGGGGCCGCCGAAGGGACGGGCGGGACGCCCGTGTTCCCCTGACGCTGCCGCGCAGAAGCGCGCCCCGAGACGGTGTAGCGCGGACGCTCCCGCCCGTAATGGGCGACGCCCCCGCCGCAGGGCCACCGAACGATGCTGAACCACGGGCGACGCAGGTAACGCGGGCGCTCGCCCGTACTCCGCGCAGGGTGCGTCGTTCGGAAGCTCCCAATCCGGCTCGTGTCGTTTCACTCGCCTCGCCCTACCGAGTCCCCGGTCGAAGCCGCCCCAAGCTCGTGAACGGCGTGCGACGGCGTGGGGTAGGCGTCTCGCCTGCCGACTCCTGGGGCTACCTCCGTCCACGGGGTTTTGACGCCGCGAGCAACCGCAACCACGTTTCGGCGTGCGCGGAAAAACGTTTCGGCCGGTTCGGGGAAGCGGAAATTTGGCGGCGACGTTTTGTGTGGCCACCTGGGGCGCGACGTTCGCAGCGGCGGCGCCCGCGACGCCCATGGCGTTCGAAAACGTCACGGTGGAGGTGCCGGCCGGGATGCGGCAACCGCCGTTTGACCGGGAGCGGTCCTTGCGCGTGCCGAAGGGGTTTGCGGTCAGCGTCGTCGCCCGCGTCTCGAAGGCGCGTTTCCTCATGCCCACCCCGAACGGCAACCTGCTGGTGTCCCAACCGGCTTACGGCAAGATTTGGTTGGTGCGCTTAAATGGCGCCAGCCGGGACGCCTCGGTGGAACTGCTGGCCGAAGGCATGCGCCGGCCGCAAGGGATGGCTTTCAAAACGGTCGGCGACACGACGTACCTCTACGTCGGCGAGACGGATGCGATCACGCGGTTCCGCTACGATCCCGCGGCGGAGAAGGCCACGGCGCGCGAGGTGGTGGTGCCCGACTTGCCCAGCGCGAGCACGCCCGAACTGCACGGCGCTTACGGTCACGAACTCAAAAACCTGACGATCGGCCCAGACGACAAGTTGTACGTCGACATCGCTTCGGCCAGCAACGCCAACCCGGCGGACGCAACCAGTACCCCCGTCCGGTGCGCCATTTACCAATACGATTTGGACGGGTCCCATGGCCGGCTTTTTGCCCGGGGGATTCGAAATGCGGAAGGGTTGGGTTTTCTGCCGGGCACGTCGCAGTTGTGGGCCGTGGTTAACGGCCGCGACAACCTGCGCTACCCACGCCACGGTTTTTGGAAGGGAGGTGGCGGCGAAGGCGAGAGCGCGGACGGGGATGAAGACGAGGACGACTATGGCGAGCGGCTCTCTTCGTACATCGACGACCATCCGCCCGATGAACTCATCCACGTCAAGGACGGGGCAAACTACGGCTGGCCCTTCGCCAACCCCAATCCCGACACGCCGCACGGGCTGGACGACATGCCGTTCGATCCTGATTTCGAAAACAACCCGGATTGGCGCAAGGTGCCAGAGGCGAGCCTAACGCGGGTCGACAAAGGCATCCAGGCCCACTCTGCCCCGCTCGGCTTGGCCTTTTTGCAGGGGTCGGCGGTGCCTGAAACGATCCGGGACGGGTTGGTGACCGCGCTGCACGGTTCGTGGGACCGGACGCGGAAGACCGGCTACAAGGTGGCGTTTTTTCCTTGGACCGGCGACGGCCGGCCCGGCACGCAAGTCGACCTCATCTCTGGTTGGTTAGACGAACGGACCGAAGACGTCTGGGGTCGGCCGGTCGACGTGAAGCCGGGCAAGGACGGCGGGTTGTACGTCTCGGACGACGACAGCGGCACAATCTACCAACTCAAGCAGCGGTGAAACGCCTGTGGTAGGGCCAGGCGAGGCAAGGACCCGCCGCCAAGCTCGGACGAGGGTGAAGTGGGCAACCGATGTTGCCGTCGTGGGTCAACCTTGACCTGCGCCGGCTCAAACCGCCCCGCGATCGTTCATCGGTGGCGCAACCCCTTTCAGCGGGCCGGGTTTTCGCCCCACCGGGTCGCCCGCGAGTTCTGGCTCCGTCCGGAACGCTAGACCGGCGACCTCGCCGCGCACCCTAAGCGCCATCTGGCACCTTGGCCTTCGCCGTGGTGTCCGGACCGCCCTGGTGATACTTGGCGTTCTGCGCCCGTTTGCGAACCGCTTCGAAA
>CAXUNV010000461.1:0-4226 GCA_964252355.1 uncultured Chthoniobacterales bacterium
CAAAGAGGTCGACCGCGGTGCGGGCACGTTCGGCCCCGTCGAGCACGGAAGCGATGTCCGACAGGGCGGCTTCGCGGGACCAATCGCCGAAAGCGGCGCGCCGCCGGATTTGGTTGTATTCGTCGACCAAGCGCAGGCGACGGTTGACCACGGCGCAGCGGCAGAGGAGGTCGTGGAACCGAGCCAGAACCGGTTCCAGGCCTCCGCCGGCGAGGAGCGTGCGCGTGTCGGTGGCGACCAAGGCCGTCTCGTCGGCAGCCTCCAACCAAGCCTGGGCGGTCACCGGGATCGGCGGGTGACCCGCTTGGCCCTCAACGAGCTCGGTTCCCAGGTAAAGGACTTCGCCGGCGCCGACCTCGGCCCAAACTGCCACGCGCGCCGCCCTGACCACGGTGCCCGCGGGCAGCGAGACCGGCCCACTGGCCGCGAGCGTTTCGCTGGTCTTCGGCACGGGGCGCACGTCTTTGGCCACCGCCGCCGAGGCTGCCACCACCCAATCTTCCACGAGCGCGACGAGCTCGTCGGTCCACGCGGGATCGGCGGCCAAGGCGGCCAGGCGCGACGCGGTCAACGCGCAAAGGCGGACTTCGCCCGCCGAGGTGGCGTACAGGCCCATGGGTTCTCCGGGAAAGTCGAACCCGCCGATCAGGGCGCCCGCGTTGACCGTGAGGAAATGGCGCCAAGGAGCGTCGACCCCGTCCTGCTCCGTTCGGACGACGAAAAGGTCGAGTTGCCCGGACGCGACGAACCAGACATTCCCCGCGCCGGCCAGGTGCAGCGTTTCGTTGAGGTCTTGGACCTGGGCGACGCCTTCACGCGCGAAGAGGTCGGCGAGGCGACTGAGGGCGGGGGTCGTCAGCGTCGGCGTCGGCATGCGGGCACCCTTCTATTGTTGAATCAACCGGGCGTAGGGACCGCCGGCACCCTTCATCGTCTCGTGGGTGCCGCGCTCGACCACCTTGCCGCCGTCGAGCACGATGATCTCGTCACAATCCCGGATGGTGCTGAGGCGGTGGGCGACGATGAGGCAAGCGCAGCCGCGCCGGCGCAGATTCCGGTTGATCTGCGCTTCGGCGGCGGCATCAATGGCGCTCGTCGCTTCGTCGAGCAGGAGCAGTGTCGGATTGCTGATGAGGGCCCGCGCGATTTCGAGTCGCTGGCGTTGACCACCGGAAAAGTTGTTGCCGCCCTCGTCGACGGCGCCCAAAAATCCACCAAGACGGGCGGTGAGCACGTCGGCGATCTCGGCGTCCTTGCAAGCCTGGATGAGGTCCGCGTCTGGCACGGTCGAATCCCACATCGTGACGTTGGCGCGAATGGTGCCCTCAAACATGAAGGTTTCCTGGTCAACCATGCCCAGGGAGTTGTGCAGGAGCGCTGGGGGGATGCGGTCGCGCTCCGCCCCATCGAGTCGGATGGTGCCTGACCAAGGTTGCAACAACCCGGCGACGAGTTTGGCGACGGTGGACTTGCCGCTGCCGCTGCCGCCCACCAAGGCGATCCGTTGCCCCGGCTTGAGCTCGAACTCCAAACCTTCGATCAACGGCGGGCCGAGCGGGTTGAAGCCAAACGTCAGGTTGCGGACCTCGAGATGCCCGCTCAGCCGCAGAGTACCCTCAAACCTCGGATCGCGCTCTGCGACCGCGGCGCGCCGATCGTCGCGTTCGTACCTGAGCACGTCGTCCAAACGGGCCAAGTCAGCCTCGGTCTCTTGGAGCGAGGTGCCGAAGGTGACGAGCGTGGAGATCGGCTTGGTGAAGCCGTCCATCAGCAGTTGGAAAGCCACCAAAAGCCCGATCGTCATCTGGCCGTCGATCACGCGAAAGCCGCCAAACCCAAGGATGGCGGTGCTGATCAACGCCTTGGTGAAGGGGGGCACGGCCGAGAGGCACTGGCCGTAGAGTTCCATGCTCTGCTCCGCACGGATCGTGCGCGCTTGGTAGCCGCCCCACCGCTCGAAGAACTCCATTTCCCCACCTGTGGCCTTCAGGGTCTCCAACATTTGGATACCATTCATGGTGGTGCCGGTGAGCTTGCCTTTGGCTTGCAGAAAATTGTAGCTCGCGTCGGTGCGCGCGCGGCGCACGGCCCGGGTGACGACGAGGTTCACCAACGCAAGCGTCACACAAATGGCCGTGAGCAAGGTGTCGTAACGCGCCATGAGCAGCGCAAAAAAGAGGAGCGACAAAAGGTCGAGCGCGGTGGTGGCAAGCTTCTCCGAAAGGACCTTGGCGACCTTGTCGTTGATCATCACCCGCGAGCCGATCTCGCCCGCGTACCGTTGGGAGAAGAAGTCGATGGGCAGGTGCAAGAGGTGCCGCAGGAACTTTGCAGAGGTGACCAGCGCGAGCTTCGTCTGCAGCCGGAGCAGGAAGTGCCGTTGCAGGGCGAGCAACATCGTCATGAGGACGACCGACGCGGCCATGCAGGCCAGGAGCGGCCGGAGCACCCAACCCTTCTCCCCGATGAGGAACTCGTCGATGAAGATGCGGGTGAACGCCGGGTTGACGACGTTCGGCAGGATCAGGATGACGCCTGCGCAGAGGGCGTAAAGCAGGCCGACGCGGAACCCCTCCAAACGCCGGCGCAACGAGGCGACCAAGCTCGGCCTTTCTCCGCCGGGCTGGAACGCCTCGGCCGGACGCAGGATCAGGACGACGCCCGTAAACGCATCTTCCAACTCCTCCAACGTGACGCGGCGCGGGCCGCTGGCCGGATCGTTCAGGTGCACCATCCCGTCGCGCACCCCTTCGTAGATCAGAAAATGGTTGAAGTTCCAAAAGAGGATGGCGGGCGGTTCGAGTTTCAGCAGGTGGCTGACTTCGCAACGGAGGCCGCGCGCGTCAAACCCGAGCCGGCGCGCGGCTTTGAGGAGGTTGTTGGCTTTGCTGCCGTCGCGGGTGACTCCGCAGTCACGGCGCAACTGCTCTAGCGGGATCCAAAGCTTGTGGTGACGACAGATGATGCCGAGGGCAGCGGCCCCGCACTCCACGGCTTCCATCTGCAGCAACGTCGGGGTGTTGACCACCCGCGACGGCGCTTCTTCGGCCATGGAGTCCGGCGCTGCGCTCATTGGATCCCAAGGATCTCCTTGATCTTGGGGATGACGTACTCCACCGGACGCTTGGTCTCAGTCACGACGTTGCCGATGCAGAGCGTGCCGGTGTGCACTTCGATCGGTGGCCCTGGACGCGACGACCACTCAAAGCCGCTGGGGGCTTGCGGGTCGGCGGTGAGTTCCGCATGGATCTCGATGGGCGTGCCGTTCTGCAGCAGTTCGTGGACAAGTTGATCGTTGCGCAGCACGCGGTGCATCTCGTCGGGCGTGCTCGGGAAAAACGAAACGTCCATGACCCTGCCGATCATGAAGCCGAACTCCTCAGGCTTGACCGTGGAGGGCGCGATCTGCACGCGCATCCCTTCTTTGATCTTCTTGCCCGCGCCCGCCGGCACGAAGAGCGTGGCTTGCATGGTGCCACTCTCGGCTTCGATCGTGACGATCCGGTCTTTGCTCACGACCGGGTCGCCAGGGTCGACGAGTTTTTCAACCACCCGACCGTCGTACTCGGTCACCACCTTGGAAGTGAGTTTCAACTCGGACTGGAACGAGAGGAGGTCGCGCCGGGCCTCGTCGATCCTCGAAAGGCGCGCGTTGCGCGCCTGGGTGGTTTCACGGTCGACCTTGTCCCGTTGGGCGACGATGTCGAGCTTTTTAACCCGGCTGTCAGAAATCTGGCGTTGGACGGCAAAAAGGTTGTCGCGCGCCTGCAGCACCTGTTCCTGGGTGGCGAGCCCCTTGGCTTGCAGCGTCAGTTGGTCCTGCAACCGCCGGTTCAACGCTTCAGCCTGCGGCGTCAGGTCGCTGATGACTTGGTCCAGGGCTTTGTCTTCCTTTGCGAGCGCATCCTTGGTCTCAGCATCGTTGCGGTCTTCCCGGTTCATCATGTCGGCATGCCGTCGTTCCTCGGTGGCGACCTCGTCTGTTTTCAGGCGGATTTTCTCTTCCAAATCCGCCCGCCGCATGGTCGCGATCAGGGCGCCGCGACGCACCTTCTGCCCAGGTTTAACGTAGACGGCGCTGATGGATCCCTTATCGACCCCGGCCGACACGTCGAAGACCGCGCCGCCCCGGATGAGGATGCCGCTCCCGGAAACCTTGTCCGGGATGGCGCCGAAAATGCCCCAGAGCAGGATCACAAAGCAGATGACCGCGATGGCGCCGACCG
>CAXUNV010000462.1:0-3300 GCA_964252355.1 uncultured Chthoniobacterales bacterium
GCGGCCGTTGGCGGGCGGCGCTGGCGGCGACTCTCGTCCTGACCAGCGGCGGCGCGGCACTGGCCGAGAGCGCCTGCCGCACGGCGCTCGAGGCCCGCATCAAGCAGTGCGCCGACGATTGTGTCGCCCGCGCCAAAGCCGCCGTCGGGGCCGCCGCCCAGCCAGGTGTCGATCACCGCGCCACCGCTGCGGGATTGGAAGTTCAACATCGCGATCCGGACGGCCACGCCGTTCCTGGTGCAAAGCAACCTCGCCCGGGGCCGCGTTACGGTGGATCTTAAGGTGAGCGGCACCGGCCTGCAGCCCGCCGTCACGGGTTTCGTGCGGGTGGACCAACTCACGGCGTCGCTGCCCTTCAGTCACCTCGACATCACGGATGGTTACGTGAACTTCGCGCCGGGCGGCAACCCGCTCGACCCGTCGCTGAACATCATCGGCACTTCCACCATCCGCGATTATGACGTGCGGATGCGCATTTTCGGAAACGTGTCGAACTTCCAGATCCTGTTCGACAGCACGCCGCCGCTGGCTCAAGGCGACATCGCCACGTTGCTGGCCACCGGGGCGACGACGTCCGAGTTCGTGGAGAACCCCAGCCTGCTCGCCGGGCGGGCGACGTTCATCCTGGCGCAGCAACTTCTCACCAAGGTCTTCAAGCTGAAACCGAACGAAAACCAGCAGGCTTTTCTTGAACGGCTGCAAGTCGACATCGTGCCGGGGAGCCGTCCGGGAACCCAGGACGTCAGCGCCCGCTTCAGCCTCACCAAGAATTACCAGCTGATTGGGGAGTTCGGGCAGGAGGGTAACGTGAGCGCCCGGCTACGGTACCTGATCCGTTTTCGATGAAGCCGCGCCACCTCAAGTACCTGCTGGCTTCGATCGCGACGGTGACGGCGCTCGCCCAAGCGCCGCCCTCCCCGCAGCAGGTCACGCCGCGCGAACAGGCGGGCGCGACCCTGCCGATTCAGGCCAAGGCTCCGCCGGAGGTCGCGTCGCAAATCCGTTTCGTGGGCAACACCAGCTTTTCGGAGTCGGAGCTGCGTCAAGCTCTGGCCGACCCGCTTCTGCAAATCCGGGACCAGGGCTTGAGCCTGCCGCTCGCCGATGACACCGCCTACTACCTCGGCGTTTTCTACCGCCGGCACGGCTACCCGGCCGTCGACGTCCAATACCACATCCTGCCTAACGGCCGGTCTCTGGAGCTGGATGTCCGGGAAGGGCGTTATTACAAACTGGGCAACATCATTTTTGAAGGCAACCACACCTTTGAGCCGAAAGAACTCGACGATTTCATGATCGGGACGACCCGGGCGCGCTTTTCCCAATTCCAAAAGGAGCTGCCGTTTGTGGAAGCCGACCTCGTCACCGGCACGGGTTTGGTGCAGGGTTACTACGTCTCGCAAGGGTTTCCCAAAGTGGACATCGTGAAGTTGGCCACCCGTCCAGACGAGGCCCGCGACGCCGTCGACGCCATCGTGACCATCAAGGAAGGGCCGCGCTACTTTTTTGGCCCGGTCGATTTCACGAACGATCCTGGGATCCCGTTGTCGTCGTTCAACGAAAAGCTGGTGCCGCTGCGGACGGGAGCCCGGCCTTACTCCGAAGGCGAACTGGCCAACCTGCAGCGCGACCTCACCTTCATTTACAAGAAAGCCGGGCATTACACCGGCACGGTCACCGTCACGCCGGACTTCACGAATCTGCCGAACGGCGGCCGGGTGCCGATCCGTATCGCGGCGAACCCGGGGCCGGTTTACCGCTTCGGCGACGTCGTCGTGCGGCAAACGGCGCGCAGCCGGCTGAAACCGGATTTTTTACCGGAACGTTTTTCGCTGTTGCAAGGCGACGTCTACAACCCCGACACCTTGCGCGACCTCAACAAAGACCTGATCCAGACCGGGTTGTTTGACAGTTTGGACATCCAAGAGACGCCGGAACCGGACGACACCATCCGCCTCACCCTGTCGCCGACCGAGGCGAAACCGAAAGAGTTCAGCATCTTTGCGGGTTACCGCACGTTTGATGGGCCGATTCTTGGAGCCAGTTACGCCGACCGCAACGTCGGCGGGGAAGGTCACATCTTTTCAGTTGCCCTGGAGTACACGGGGCGCGGTCCCTCCGGCCAAGTGTCGTACGAGGACCCGTTTTTCCTCAACACGCGTCTGCGGCTGCGGTTGGCGGCGGGCATCGACCAGAAACAGGTGCAGGGCTACAACTTCATCAACGAGTACGCCCGGGTGAGCCTCACGCGCAAGTACCTCAAGATTTACGAGAGCGGCGCCTACCTCGAGTTCCGCAACGTCAGCCTCAGTCAGATCACGATCGAACCTCCGGAACTGGTCGGCCCGACCAGCTACCAATTGGCGACGGCTGGCGTCACCCAAACCATCGACCGTCGCGACAGCGCGGTGAATCCGCGCAAGGGGTGGATTTTGGCCCTGACCGCCTCGGCTTCCCAACCGACCAAAGGTGCTTCAACCTTTCTGCGCGCGACCGAGCGCTTCACCTATTTCTACCCAATCGGCAAGGGATTGCTGGCCGCCGGCGTGCGCTTCGGGGTGATCACGCCATCCTCCGGGGGGACGCTGGGCATCCCCATCGAGGAACGTTTCTTCAACGGCGGCGCCGACACCGTGCGCAGTTTTGCGGAACGCGAACTCGGCCCCAAAGACAACAACAGCAACCCTTACGGCGGGCTCGCGCGTTCGGTGTTCAACGTCGAATACCAGTTCCCGCTCGTGGGAGATCTCGCCGGGGCGGTCTTTTTCGACGCGGGCGGACTCGGGGTCTCGCCGTTCAGCAACATGAGCGAAGCGATCGGTGCCGGCATCCGGTACAACCTGCCGGTGGGCCCGTTACGCATCGATTACGGCATCAACCCGAGCCCACGCTATAACCCGCTGTCGAGGACGCGGGACGACTTCGGCGCGTTCCACCTGAGCTTCGGTTTCGCGTTCTGAGGAGGAGGGTTCCGGGTTCCGCGTTGCGCGTTGCGAGTTCCGAGCGGGGCCGGAACCCGCGGGCGATCCGGTGGGGCGAAAACCCGGCCGCTCCAGAAGGGCCACCATCAAGGTGGACGATGGGCGGGCGGTTTGAGCCGGTGAGGGGCCGCATCGGCCGGCCGGCCGGTACCCCTCCAAAGCACGCCGGTATGGACGGGGTGTTCCGGGCTCCGGGATCGTTCCGGCCGGCTCAAACCGCCCGGCGATCCTCTGTCCCGGGGGCAACTGCCTCACGCCGGCCGGGTTGTCGCCCCACCGGGTCACCCGTGGGGCCGCGCCCCGCCCCCCACCCGGAATC
>CAXUNV010000462.1:3310-4214 GCA_964252355.1 uncultured Chthoniobacterales bacterium
AGGTTCAATGCAGGGGTGACCGGTTGGCTCAATGCATCGGTGACGCCCGGGGGGGCGCAGGGCGGCTACAAGCCGGGGATGCCCTGGAGCGAACCGATGGACCGGAAGTTGGAGCTGGTGGTGCGAGCGGCGCACGGCGAGCCGGTGCGGGCCTTGTGCCGGGAGTACGGGGTGAGCCCAAAGACGGCCTACCAGTGGCTCGAGCGCTTCGCGGCGGGCGGGGCCGGCACCCTGGAGGTGTCCTTCGGCCGGCTGCGGCTGGGGGTCTTGGACCCGGCGTGCGCGCCCACGAAAAGACCGGACCTAACACCTAAACGTTGGATGCGTCACCCATGTTCTGACCCAAAAGCGTCACCCATGTCTTGACTGCACCCCCGGAACCCGGAACCCGCCGCCGCCTAGCCGAAACGTCCCGAGATGTAGTCCTCGGTCTGCTTCTGGGAGGGGTTGCTGAAGATCTTATCCGTCCGGTCGAACTCGACCAGGTGGCCAAGATAGAAGAAGGCCGTCTCGTCCGAGCAGCGCGTCGCCTGCTGCATGTTGTGGGTGACCAGCACGATCGTGAAGCGGTCGGTCAGATTCGCGATCAGGTCCTCGACCTTGGCCGTGGCGATCGGGTCGAGCGCCGAGCAGGGCTCGTCCATGAGGATGACCTCGGGTTGGACGGCGATCGCGCGCGCGATGCAGAGCCGCTGCTGCTGGCCGCCGGAGAGGCCCAAGGCGCTCTCGTGGAGACGGTCCTTCACCTCGTCCCAGAGGGCCGCGCCCCGCAGGCTCTTCTCCACGGTCTGATCAATGGTCGTCTTCCGCCGGACGCCAGCGATCCGCAGGCCGTAGGCGACGTTCTCGTAGATGCTCTTGGGGAAGGGGTTGGACCGCTGGAACACCATGCCGACGCGCCGGC
>CAXUNV010000463.1:0-3735 GCA_964252355.1 uncultured Chthoniobacterales bacterium
CTGCCGCAGGTTGGTCTGAGCCGGGCGGGAACGACGGTGAGGGCGTCTTGGCAGGGTTTGCGACCCGGCTCAGACTAGTCGGCGGCCGTCCTCCCCGATGGCCACCGGCCTTTGCCGCCTGGGTCTTCGCCCCACCGCAGGCCCGGTTCGGGCCTTTCCTTTTGGCCTTTGGCCTTTGCCATTTGGCCTCCGCCCTGCGCGAAGCGCCCGCCCCATCGCTAGCTGGTGCGATCCGTCCCAAACGCCTTCCGCAAAGCCCCAACCTGTTCCTGAAAGCAACGTTCCGTCGTCGGCCCGGGCACCAGGTCGAAGGCGTGCGGCACCTTTGGGTAGAGGTGCAGTTCCACCGGGCTGCCCGCCTCCTGCAGCCGCAGCGCATACTGGATCGCCTCGTCGCGCAACGGGTCCAGTTCGCACGCCGACACGTACGCCGGCGGCAGGCCGGAAAGGTCCTCGGCCCGGTTAGGCGCGGCGTAAGGCAAGGCGGCCCGGGGATCCGACGGCAGGTAATGCTCCCACATCCGCTCGCAACTGGTCCGATCCCAAATCGGTGAATCGACAAACTCCCGCATCGACGCGGTGGCTAGGCGGTTGTCCGTCACCGGGTAGTTGAGCAGTTGAAAAATCGGCCGCGGCCCCTGCCGGTCTCGAGCGATCTGCGCGACGGCGGCCGCCAACGCGCCGCCGGCACTGTGGCCGCCCAGGGCGATCCGGTTGGGGTCCGCGCCGAGTTCGCCCGCGACGTCTTGCGCCCAGACGAACGCCGCGTAACTGTCTTCCACCCCGGCCGGGTACGGGTGTTCGGGCGCCAACCGGTAATCGACCGAGACCACCACGCAAGGCGTCTCGGTCGAGACCCGGTAAAGGTAGGCGTCCATCATCGCCAGATCGCCCAGCACGAACCCACCGCCGTGCAAGTAGACCAGCAGCGGTAGGGCCCTGGTGCCTTCCGGCCGGTAGACGCGCACAAGCACCTCCCCGTCGCCTTCTGGCCTAGGCACGAGTCGATCGACGACCTCTAGCCCTGCCGGTTCGGGCACCGCCGGCGTGAGGGCGCGCAGGGCTTTGCTCTCTTCCCGCGCGTTTTGCGGATCGGACATGTCCGCTTTGGGCACTTGGGCAAGGATGAGGTAATCGGGATCAAGACGTTGGGAGTCCATGGAACGAGGGAATGGGGCCGAGCAAAAGACACGTCCTACCGGAGAAAAGCAAGGCGCGCGCAGGGCGTGGAGTGCCCCGCTCTGCGCCTGGCGCGACCTCCCCACGCCTGCCGCTTTGCAGGAAAGGTCATCCACCGCCCCCGCGGCGAACGCCCCTGCATGAAGACCGCCGTACGCATCGATGTCTGGAGCGATTACGTCTGCCCGTTTTGTTACTTAGA
Organism: uncultured Chthoniobacterales bacterium; assembly: GCA_964252355.1. Classification (GTDB taxonomy): domain Bacteria; phylum Verrucomicrobiota; class Verrucomicrobiia; order Chthoniobacterales; family JAFAMB01; genus CAXUNV01. Next base: position 1,382 of record CAXUNV010000463.1, read on the forward strand.
GCTTCCCGTGTTGAGCTCGGTTCAGGAGGAAATGGGCGACGCCCTGCAAGTGGCATGGCGGGCGTTTGAACTCCGGCCAGAACCGGTGCCCACGTTGGACCCGGACGGGGCCTACTTGCATCGCGTCTGGAACGACGCGGTCTACCCCATGGCTCGGGAGCGCGGGCTGGAGTTGCGCCTTCCACCGCTGCAACCGCGCAGTCGCCGGGCGTTGGAAGCAGCGGAGTGGGCGCGCGGGGCCGGTCGTTTCGACGCGATGCACCTCGCCCTGTTCCGGGCGTTTTTCCGCGACGGCCGCGACTTGGACGACCCCTTCGTCCTCCGTTCCGTCGCCCAATCCGTCCGCCTAGACGGCGCCGGGCTGGTGCGGGCGTTGGAGACTGGCGCCCACACCCCCAAGGTGCTCGCTGACGAACGTGCCGCCCAGGAACTCGACCTCTCAGGCGTTCCTGGGATGGTCGTGCGGCGCGCAGACGGCCGCGGGCAGGCCTACCGGCTGAGCGGTGCGCTGGGCGAAGCGGACCTGCGCAAGGTGATCGACCGCGTTTCGTCCGAGAATGGGCCGGACGAGACGACGGGCGGGGACGCTCCAGCTTGCGCGTAGGGGGCAACCCGGCGTGAGCGGGGACGCCGGTTTGGTTACATCCACACCGTCCAGACGGCACGAACGGCGCGTTGGGGTCAACACATCCGCCCAGCGATCATGAATCGTCGTCATTTCCTTACGGGGTTCGCCGCCGTCACCCTTGGCGCCGCGGGGCGCGCAAACCTCCCAGCTGCGCCGTCCGCGCCGGACTCGCCCGCAGACGGGCTTCCCCCGTTGCCTCGGGTCTCCGATCCGGGAGAGCGCCGTGGCGAAATGCTCTACCGCCCGCTTGGCGCCACGGGCGAACGCGTTTCGGCCATCGGCTTGGGCGGATCGCACATCGCCAAACCGAGCGTCTCGGAAAACGAATCGATTCGGCTGATCCACGAAGCCATCGATCGCGGCATCACTTTCCTAGACAACTCTTGGGATTACAACGAGGGCCAGAGCGAGCTGCGCATGGGTCAGGCCCTCTCCGAAAATGGCTACCGGGACAAAGTGTTCCTGATGACCAAGATCGACGGCCGCACCAAGGAAGCCGCCAAGGCGCAGATCGACACCTCCCTGGATCGCCTTCGAACCGACCGGGTCGACCTTCTCCAGTTCCATGAGGTGCTTCGGTTCGACGACCCGGACCGCATCTTCGCGGAAGGAGGGGCGCTGGAGGCTTTCTTGGATGCCCAAAAGGCCGGCAAAGTGCGTTTTATCGGGTTCACCGGCCACAAGGACCCGCGCATCCACCTCTACATGCTGGAGACCGCGGCCAAGCACGGCTTCCACTTCGACGCCGTCCAGATGCCGCTCAACGTCATGGACGCGCACTTCCGCTCCTTCGGTCGCGAAGTGTTGCCCCGTTTGGTGGAGGGGAACATCGGCGTGCTCGGCATGAAGACGTTCGGCGGGGCCGACGGCATCATCCTTAAGAGCAAGGCAGTCGACCCCATCGCCTGCCTGCATTACTCCCTCACCCTGCCGACCTCCGTGGTGATCACCGGAATCGACAACCAGAAAGTGCTGGACCAAGCGTTGGCCGCCGTCGCTTCCTTTCGTCCCCTGGACGAGACCCGACTGGCGGCGCTCCTCGCACAAACGAAGGAAGCCGCGGTGGCGGGAAACTTCGAGTTGTTCAAGACGTCGGCGCATTTCGACACCACCGCGAAGCACGCCGATTGGCTGGGCGGAGATACACCTGCCGTCCTTAAGCTCGCGCCGCAGAACGCCGGCTAAGGCCCGCTTAGGTGGTCGCCGCTTCCAAACACCCTTTCAGCTCGTTCGGCGTTAGGGTGATCGGATTCCCTTTCATGCTGCTGGCACGCTGGGCCTTTTCCACAATCAGGGGGAAATCCGCTGGCCCGATCCCGTGAGCGCCCAGCCCCGGGATGGCCAGCTGCGCGCGACACTCTTCCACCCACCGGATGCCGTCTTCGGCCTGCGCCTCGGGCCGGCCGGTGAGCACTTGGGCGACCGTCTGAAAACGTTCGAGGATCGGCGACCGGGGTTGGCGTTCGCGCAAGGCGCGCACGTTGGCCCGCATCACCGGCGGCAGCAGCGCTCCGCAGATCGCCCCGTGCGGCGCGGCGTACATCCCGCCGATCGGTCCGGCAAAACCGTGCACCGCCCCGAGTCCGGCGTTGGCCAGCGCCAACCCGCCAAACAGACTGACGAGCGCCATCGCCTGGCGCGCGGCCGCATCACCCCCGTCTTGGTAGACCCGGACCAAGGACCGCGCCGCCCGTGCCATCGCCTGCAAGCACCACGCGGCGGTGAC
>CAXUNV010000463.1:3745-4209 GCA_964252355.1 uncultured Chthoniobacterales bacterium
GGGTTGGCCCGGACGGAAACGTACGGTTCGATGACTTGGGTGAGCGCGTCCATGCCCGTGCGCGCCGTCACTCCCGGCGGCATCCCGTGCGTGAGCAGGGGATCCACGACGGCCAACCGCGGCAGCAGGTACGGCCCGCGCAAGCTCACCTTCACCCGGTGTTCCGGCGCGCTCAGCACCGCGTTGCGCGTCACCTCGGCCCCGGTGCCTGCGGTCGTCGGCACGGCCACGCAGGGCAGGGGCGCCTCGGTGAGGGCTTGGCCGCGCCCTACCACTTCCAAATAGTCCAGCGGTTCCCCCGGGTTGGTGGCCAACGCGGCCACCGCTTTGGCGGCGTCCACGGCACTCCCGCCGCCGATGCCCACCACCACCTCGCACCCCCCTTCCCTCACGGTCGCCAACGCCTCGGTCATGTCGCCGACGGACGGTTCGCCCACGATGGTGTGCGTGCGCAAGACCAAGCC
>CAXUNV010000464.1:0-4175 GCA_964252355.1 uncultured Chthoniobacterales bacterium
CCTTGGAGATGCAGTACGGGTCGTCGTCCTCATCGACGTGCTTATGGTGGCTGCGGTGTTCGCACGCCCAAAGCAGGACCGAGTTTTCAAACGCCCCCGCGCCGAAGATCAGCACCAAAAGCCGCACGCTCCAGTGCGCCTGGAAAGAGAGGTGGGAGAACAGCCGGTGGTAGCCGAGCGTGATGGAGAACCCGCAGGCCATGAACATCAACAGGAAGAGCACGACCTGAAAGGTGTTGATGCCGAAAAAGAAGATATAAGCGGGCACGGCGGTGACCGCGAGCGCCAACGTGCCGATCAGAAAAGAGCTGATCAACCAATTGACTCGGCGAAAGGGAAAGTGAGCGAACATGGCAGGTCTCAAGAGGCGGCTTGCGGGGTGATGATAGCCTAAGTGGCGTGATGGGCAAAGGCGGGCTGCGGAACAAGCTGGCGCTCTCCCTACGCCGGGCGCACGTCGGGTGGATCTATGGCAAGCCCGTTTTCACCGGCTGGGCGCCTCGTCCATCTCGGCCGGTTCGTCGAGCCGGTCGGTGGTGTCGACGATGGCTTCAGGAGAACAGCCCAGCCGCAACAGGCCGAAGGTGAGCATGGCTTTGCTGTCGACCCAAATGCCAGGTTTGTCGGTGTGCAGGACCACCGCGACGACCTCGTGACCCTCCCGGAGCGCCGAACTGACCAGGACCTGCTGGGCGGCGCGCGTATAGCCGGTCTTGAGGCCGTTGCAGCCGGCGAAGTGGCGCAAGAGCCGGTTATGGTTGCGCAGCTGGTAGGTGACGCCGCCCGGCGCGTGCCAGGTGTAGTAAACCGTCGAGACCAGTTGTCGGAAGAACGGCTGCGCCATGGCCGCGCGGGCGATGAGCGCCAAATCGTGCGCGGTCGTGAAGTGGTTCGGGTCGTGCAACCCGTGCGGGTTGGTGAAGTGGCTGCCGGTCGCCCCGAGCTCGGACGCACGGCGGTTCATGCGTTCCGCAAAGGCGGGGACCGACCCGGCGTTGTCGCGCGCCAACGCCATCGCGACGTCGTTGGCGCTTTTGAGCATGAGCCCAAAGAGCAGTTGCCGCCGGGTGTATTGCTCGCCGGGTTTCAAATCAAGGCTGCTTGGCTCCACCTTCGTGTCCGAAACGTCGACGGTGACCAACCGGTCGAGGTCGCCGGCTTCGATCACCAGCAAGGCCGTGAGGATCTTGGTTGAGCTGGCCGGATATTGGCGGTCGTGCTCGTTCTTCAAAAACAGGAATTCCCCAGAAAAGGTGTCCAACAACGCCGCGCCTTTCGCGACCACCGCCAAGTCCTCCGCCGCGGGCGTGGTGCCGGGCGCTGGAGGCGGCGGCGGCAGGACCGCACGCAGCGGCAGCGCGGCAAAAAGCAGCGCTAAGCAGAGGTAGGGAGCGGCCGACCGTTTACAAGCATCCATGGCACACGCGATCGATTTTCTAGAACAATCTCGTACGGCGACGCCAGACTTTCCTCCGGCACCGGCACGGCGATGGCGTCGGCCAAGCAGCCGGGGGCGATGCGGCCGAGTTCCCCTTCACGCCCCAATGCCCGGGCGCCGTGCACGGTGGCCATGCGCAACGCCGCTTCGGCCGTGACGCCGGGGAAGGTGCGGCGGAGGGTGCGCATTTCGGCGAACAAGTTGAGCGAATCGTTGCTGGCGAGGCTGTCCGTGCCGAGCGCGACGTTGAGGCCGCAAGCCTGCAACGCCGCCAGGGGGAACGGGTGATGGTGAAGGAAGCGGTGGCTTTTTGGACAATGCACGACGGTCAGTCCCGACCATTCGGGCCGGGCGAGCACCGCCAAATCGGCCTCGTTGAGCCGGTTGAGATGGACCAGGATCGTGCGCGGGCCGACCAGGGACGGGTTCAACAACGCCTGGAGCGGAGTGGTGCCGCCGCAATCCGCCATCGGCCGCCCCAGCGTGCTGAGAAAGCGGTGCAACGGGCCCGCCGCGTCCGCGAACATCGCCCATTCTTCGTCGGATTCGGCGACGTGGGTGGTCAACGGCAGGCCAAACCGCTCGCCGCAGTCGCGCGCCAAACGGTAGAGTTCTGGCGAAGCGGTGTACGGTGCGTGCGGGCTCAAACCGAAAACTACCTGAGGGGATGGCGGATCGGCGAAGACCAGCCAAGCACCGAAGGCGTAGGCGTCCTCCCACCGGCGCGGGCGGACGTCGATCAATTCCAAGAAGTGGTGCACGCGGATGGGCGGCGCCGAAAGCCGAGAAAAGACCTGCGGGATGGCGGCGATGTTGAGCACGGTGGTGGTACCGTGGGCAACGAGCTCGGCTAGACCGAGCTCGATTGACCGGACGTAATCGTCGTCCGACAACGCGCCTTTGAGGGCATTGATGCGCGCGACCCAATGAGAAAAGCTCCGTGACGGCAGGATCGCGCCGCGCATCAGCGTGTAATCCAGGTGGCAATGCGCGTTGATCAGCCCAGGCAGCACGACGGTCGGACCGAGGTCGGTGACGGGTGGGCGTTCCGTCCCGAACAGTTCGGCGGCCGGCCCGACCCGGACGAAACGGCCGCCTTGGACGACAAACCCCGCGTCGGGCACTGGCGGGCCGTCCATGGTCAGAAGCCAGCGGCAACGGTACGCGGTCACGGCGCGGCGCGTTTGACCACCTCTCGCGCCCGCGCCACCAGCAGGTTGCAACCTTCGGGACAGAGCACGGGCACGTGCCTCTGTGTCTCGCCAGGCCCGGCTTGGTCGACCGCAGGGTCGAACTTGGTCGCCGGCAGGGACTGGATGGCGCGGTCAGGCGCGATCCGCCAAAGGATGGTGCGGAGGCAGCCGCCGTCCGACCGACAGAACGAAGCCACCATCTCGTCCGCCGCGTCGTCCGAGATTTTCCGGGTGACGCGGTACATGCCCGTTTGGCGCCCGAGAGTCTCGCGCAGGTCCGTCACGCGCAGGCGGTCTTCGCGCCACGCGAGCCACGCCGAGATGGCCGCCGGGTAAAGGAAGTCGAGCGCTTGCCGCAAGGCTTCGGTGGACCGGGTGCGAAAGCGCCAGCCGCGCGGCAGGTTGGGCGCGCCTTTGAGCGGCCGGTAATCGCCCGCGGCGTCGAGCCGGGCCAAGTCCCGCACGCTTTCGGGCGAGTCAAGCGCACGCAACGCCGGCAAGTCCGGGGCGAGGGCCGCGTCGGCCCGGTGGACCAACTCGTAGCCGGTGTGGGCGTCGCCCGACACTGCGACCTCGCCGATGGTCCACGCGCCCTCGCGGCAGAGGTGCTCCAGGGCGGCGGCAATCATGCGGGGACGGCCACGGCACCGGCGGCCGTCGCGTCGAATCGGGCCACCGTGTCCACGATGACGTCGGCGAACAGCGGTTCGGTACCGATGGCGCCCGCGTAATAAAGGGTGCGGCCGTCGAGGTGGTAGGGGTTGCGTCGAAAAACCTCCTGCTGGCTTGCCGCCGCGGTCGCTTCCGACTCGAGGCCGAGCAAGACCGGGATGTCTTGATAGCTGTGCAGGCCGTCCGAAATGAAGAACGGCACCACGACGACGTTCGGCTGACTCGTCGCCTCCCGCCACTTGGAGACGAGCGGCTCTTCCTCCATGTAGGCCGCCAAAACCTCGGCGTAGAGTCCGCGCGCCTGGAGGAGCGCGACCTGGCGCTTCACCGCCACGGCGGAGTTCTCGTTCAGCCCGGTGCCGTGCCCCACGATGACGAGCGACGCGTGCGCGGGGGGCACGCCGGGCGCGATCTCCTGCGCCCGGCGCAACAGCAAGTCGACCATGCGGGGATCGTTGCCCACCGGTTCGCAATACTTCAAGGTCCGCCGGCCCTGCACCGTGACCGGCCCCGTCAAACCGAGTTCGCGAGGGATCACCTTCTCGGTGAAGTAACCTTCGCTGATGAAGTTGGGCACGACGTAAACGTCGTCGGCTTCAACCATGACGCCGACCTCGCGCAAGCTCGGCTCCTCTTTCCAAAACGCGCAGTGCACCTCGCGAAAAATCCGGCGACGCCGCAGTTCCGCTTGGTGCGCGTACGTTGGGGCGCTCGAGTCGGGGTTCTGGGTGGAACCGTGTCCGACGATGATCAACGCGCTTCCCGGCTTGGCAAGGGTAGGCATCGGTTAAAATGGCGGCGGCTTCTCGGGCCGACAAGGGGGAAGTCGGTTCTTCCTGGTCTCTGGTTGGGGGAGAAGCGCGGCCTGACGG
>CAXUNV010000465.1:0-4146 GCA_964252355.1 uncultured Chthoniobacterales bacterium
GCAAACCCGGGTCGCGGCCCTCCAATCTTGGCAATCACGCGCGATCTTGCGCAATTTTGGCAATCTCCTAACGCCTCGCCAACCGGGTGAACAGCACGGCACCGAGCGTGAGATAAATGACGTTAGGCAACCAGATCAAAAGCTCGGGGTGCAGGTGCGGGTTGTTCTTCACGTTGTCGGTGATGACGATGAAGATGAAGTAGGTCGACGCGACCACCAAACTCATGGCGATGCCGACCGACGTCTCCCGCCGTTGCGCCGTGATCGCCAACGGGATCCCGATGAGCACGAACGTGAGGACGGCCATGGAGTTCGCGAACCGTTTGCTGATCTCGGTGCGCAGACCGACGGCCCCTTTGCCCGTCGTCTGTTCGATCGCGTCCTTCAACTGGCTCAGCGTCAATTGGTTTGGTCGCTGGTTGCTGGTCGCCTTCTGGATGAGGTCTTGGAGCGAGATGGGCAGCACCCCTTCGCGCATGGTGATGCCGTAGCGCATCCGCTTCAGGTCGTTCAACGCGATGCTGTCGCGCTCTTCGTACCTGGCGTCGTAGATGCGCAACAGGATCTGCTCATTTTCTTTGTCCACCTCCAACTCGCCCCGACGCGCGTAGATGACCCGCACCGGCAATTGTTGGGCGTTCATTTCGAAGATGTACATATCTTCGAGCACCCGCCCGTTCTTCCGGCCGACGTAGATGCGGCGGTTGGGAAACTGATCGATGACCTCGTCGCTCCCGAACAGCGCGAGCGGGTCGCGCGACGCCAAGTTAAACACCGCGTTCTTGAGTTCCACCTGCGCCAGCGGCGCAATGTATAGATTGATCCAGAGGCAGAGCGCGAAGAACGCGCCGGAGATGAGGAAGACCGGCAAACAGATCCGCAGGATGCCGACGCCATTGGCCCGGAGCGCCACCAGTTCGTTGTCGGAAGAGAGTTTCCCGAAGACCAACAACACCGCCACCAAGACGCCCCACGGGATGGAATAAACCATCGAGAACGGCATCAGGTAAGCGAAGAAACTGAGCACGTAACTCCACGGAAGCTGGTGGCTTAAGAACACCGGGAGGACGGCGCGCAGGGCGTTGCCGAGCACCAGCAACAGGCTCAGCACCGTCACCGCCCAGATCACCGAACCGATGATCTGGTTGGCCACGTAGCGGTCGATGATCCTCATGGCGGACACCTCGGCGAGGTCGGTCCGCCCGCGCCGGCGGCCGTCATTCCGTCGCTACCCGTTCGAATTCCTCCACCGGGACGCACGTGCAGAACAGGTTGCGGTCGCCGTAGACGTTGTCGATGCGGCCGATGGCCGGCCAGAACTTCCGCTCCCGGACCCAAGGCAAGGGGTACGCCGCCGACTCGCGGGAATAGCCGCGGTCCCAAGCGTCGGAGAGCAGGTCTTCGGCGGTGTGCGGCGCGCGCTTGAGCACGTTGTCCGCGCGGTCGGCTTCGCCCGTTTCGACGGCGCGGATCTCGCCGTAGATGGCGATCATGGCTTCGCAGAACCGGTCCAACTCCTCCTTCGACTCGCTCTCGGTCGGTTCGATCATCATCGTACCAGGCACCGGCCAGGACATGGTGGGCGCATGGAACCCGTAGTCCATCAGCCGCTTGGCCACGTCCTCCACTTCCACGCCCGCGGTCCGTTTGAATTGGCGCAGGTCGACGATGCATTCATGGGCGACGGAACCGTGGCGCCCTTTGTACAACACCGGGTAGTAAGGTTGCAGACGCGCGGCGATGTAGTTGGCGTTGAGGATGGCCACCGTGGTGGCGTGCGTCAGCCCGCTCCCGCCCATCATCGCAAGGTACATCCAGGTGATGGGCAGGATGCTCGCGCTGCCGTAAGGGGCGGCCGCCACCGGTCCGACCCCGGTCGATCCACGGGCGGTGGGGTGTCCGGGCAAAAAGGAAGACAAATGCCCTTTCACCCCGATGGGCCCGACGCCGGGACCACCGCCCCCGTGCGGGATGCAGAACGTTTTGTGCAGGTTCAAGTGGCAGACGTCCGCCCCAAAATCCCCGGGCCGGCAGAGCCCGACCTGCGCGTTGAGGTTGGCGCCGTCCATGTAAACCTGGCCGCCGTGGCTGTGCACGACGTCGCAGACCTCGGTGATGCCCTCCTCAAACACGCCGTGGGTCGAAGGGTAGGTCACCATCAGGGCGGCCAACCGGTCGCCGTGCTGGGTCGCCTTGGCCCGCAGGTCGGCCGTGTCGATGTTGCCCTCCGCGTCGCAGAGCACGGGCACGACCCGAAAACCGGCCATCGCCGCGGAGGCCGGGTTGGTGCCGTGCGCGGACGTCGGGATGAGGCAGATGTCGCGGTGGGCCTCCCCCCGTTGCCGGTGGTATCCCCGGATGGCGAGCAGTCCCGCGTATTCGCCCTGAGAACCGGCGTTGGGTTGCACGCTGACCGCGTCAAAGCCGGTGAGCTCGGCGAGGCTTCGCTCCAAATCGCGCACCAGGGCCGCATACCCTTCCGCCTGTGCCGCCGGCGCAAACGGGTGCAGTCCGCTGAACTCTGGCCATGACACCGGGTACATCTCGGCCGCGGCATTCAGTTTCATGGTGCACGAACCCAAAGGGATCATCGAGGTGGTCAAGGAGATGTCCTTGGCCTCGAGCCGCTTGATGTAGCGGAGGAGTTCGGTCTCGGTGTGGTACCGGTGGAACGTCGGGTGGGTCAGGAACGAGGTGCGCCGCCGGAGCTTCTCTGGCAAAGCGTCCTCGCCAGCCAGAACGTCAAAGCGGCTGGCCTCACCTGGGTTCTCCGGTTGAAAAACGCGAACGGCGTCGACCAAATCGGCGCCTGAGACCGTCTCGTCGAGGGTGATCCCCAAACTGCCGTCCTCAAAATACCGGAAGTTGATCCCCGCCTCCTCGGCCCGGCGCCGCACCGCCTCGCCCTCCCCTTCCGGGTGAACTTGGACCGTATCAAACCGTGGACCCGGCGCCACGCGCCATCCCGCTTCGGCCAAGGCCGTCGCGAGCGCTTCCGTGCGGCCGTGCACGCGCCGGGCGATCGCCGTCAACCCTTTCGGTCCGTGGTAGACGGCGTACATGGAAGCCATCACGGCGAGCAGCACCTGCGCCGTGCAGATGTTGCTGGTCGCCTTGTCGCGGCGGATGTGTTGCTCGCGGGTCTGCAGGGCCAAACGGTACCCCAACCGACCGGCAGGATCGCGGGAGACGCCGACCAACCGACCCGGCAAAGCGCGCCGGTACTCCTCGCGCGTCGCGAAATAGGCCGCGTGCGGCCCGCCGTAGCCGATCGGCACGCCGAACCGTTGGGTGCTGCCTACGCAGACGTCGGCACCCCAGGTGCCGGGTGCCGCGAGCAGCGTCAAGCTGAGGGGGTCGGCGGCTGCGATCACCAACCCGCCTTGGGCGTGCGCCGCTTCGGCAAAGCCCGCGTAATCGTGGACCGTCCCGGTCGTGGCCGGGTACTGCACCAGGTAGCCGAAGATCTCCGCGCGGGGTGCGTCGGCGCGGTGGTCGCCCACCACCACCGTAAGGCCCTGCGGTTCCGCGCGGGTTCGCACGACGGCGATCGTCTGCGGATGGCATTCCGCGGAGACAAAGAAGGTGCGTGCCCCCGCGTTCTTGCGGACGGAAAACGCCAGCGTCATGGCTTCGGCGGCCGCCGTGGCTTCGTCAAGCAAGGAGGCGTTTGCCACGGGTAAGCCGGTCAGGTCGGCCACCATCGTTTGAAAGTTGAGCAGGGCCTCGAGCCGGCCTTGGGCGATCTCCGCTTGGTAGGGCGTGTAAGCCGTGTACCAACCAGGGTTTTCAAAAATCGTACGTCGAATCACCGAGGGCACGAAGCACCCGTGGTAGCCCATGCCGAGGTAGGAGCGAAACACCCGGTTGCGGTTGGCAAACGCGCGCAGCCGCGCGTGCGCCTCGTGCTCGGAGGTGGGTGCGGGCAGATCCAAAGGGCGGCGCAGGCGGATGCCTTCGGGCACCGCCCGGGCGAGCATTTCCTCGAGCGAACCGCACCCGATCACGCGCAACATTTCCGCCACGTCTTCGGCGGTGGGCCCGACGTGCCGCGCCACGAACGAGGCGTCGGCTTCCCCTTCCGCCCCGGACAGTCCAGACTTCAACATCCGCGAACATCGATGCTCTTGGCGCGGGCATCAACCC
>CAXUNV010000466.1:0-4136 GCA_964252355.1 uncultured Chthoniobacterales bacterium
ACGTCCAAGAGGATTTTTCCCGCCTGACGACCGTCGACGAGATCTTACAAACGGTGGGTGCCAAGCTTGGCGCATTTTTAGACGTCCCGTTTGTCTACTACACCGACGTGGACGAGACACGCGATGAGGCTTGTCCGCGACTGGTCTGGAACCCGCAAGGTGTTCAGGGTTTGGCGGGCGTGGTGCGTCTTTCGGATTTCCTCGGTCATGAGTTCCGCCGGGCCGCCCGAGCCGGCGAAACGATCGTCTGCCCCGACACGCAACACGACGCCCGGATTGACGCCGTCGGCGCCGCTGCGGCAGGCATCTTTTCGTTCGTCGCGGTCCCGCACGCCCAGCACGGCCGGTGGAAGTTTCACTTGGCGGTCTGCGATGGCGCCCGGCGGGACTGGGCTGATGATGAGCTCGCGCTGCTCGAAGAACTGGCGATCCGGCTCTACCCGCGTCTCGAACGCGCGCGCGCCGAGGAGGCGTTGCGTGCGAGCGAGGAGGTCCGCCGCGTCGCGCTGGAAAGCGGTCGGATGGGGGCGTGGCGGTGGGACTTGCGGGCGCGCACCTGCGGTGGCGATCCAGTTTTCCTGGCGCTTTTTGGCCTCCCGCCTTCGGAGCGGCCGCTTCCGGTGGAGGTCTTCATCGAACGCATGGCGCCAGCGTCCGGCCGGCAAATTGCGGCGGTGATGGAAGCCGGTATGCAGCCCGGTGAGGAGTTTGACGGCGAGGTCTTGCTGGCGTCGGGTCCCACGGCCGGTCACTGGATCAGGTGGCAAGGGCGCGCGAGCTCCGCCGAAGCCCACCTGATCAACGGCGTCTCCTTCGACGTCTCCCGGGAGAAGTGGGCGCAGGAGAGGTTCCAGCGAAACGAGGAGCGGCAGGCGTTCCTTCTCAAGCTCAGCGATGCCTTGCGGCCGCTGACCGATCCCGTGGCGATCCAGGCCGCGGCGTCGCGGGTGCTCGGCAGACACCTGCGGGCCAACCGGGTGGGCTACGCCGAAGCCGACGCGGACGGCGAGACGATCGTCGTCACCCAAAATTACACCGATGGCGTGCCGGGGATTGAAGGCCGCTACCGGTACGAGGATTATGGCGCGCGGTTGCTTTCCGACCTCCAGTCGGGGCGGCCCAAGTTCAAATCCGACGTCAGGGGTGACCCGACGCTCACGGACGCGGAGAAGACCGCTTACGCCACCCTCCAACTCGGGGCCACCGCCAACGTGCCGTTGGTGAAGGCGGGGCGTTTGGTCGCCGTCCTGTTCGTCCACCACCGCATTGCGCACGCGTGGTCGCCCGACGAAGTGACCTTGCTGGAAGAGACGGCCGCGCGCACCTGGAGCGCGGTCGAACACGCCCGCGCCGAGGCCTCCTTGCGCGAGAGCGAAGCGCGGACTGGCGCGCTTTCGGCCAACCTACCCGGTGGGGCGGCGTTCATCCTCGACCGGAACCTGCGTTACCGGCTGGCCGACGGCGAAGCGTTGCGCGCCTCCGGCTTTCAGTCATCGGATTTTCTGGGCAAAACGCTGTTCGAGGCGCTCAGGGCCGAGGTGGCCGCCCTCCATGAGCCGTTCCTGCGCCGCGCCTTGGCGGGCGAAGCTTTCACCATCGAGCACGCCGACCACGGAAAGGTCTTCCTCTCCCGGGGCACGCCGTTGCACGACGTCGGCGACGAAGTCTCCGGCGTCCTGGTCGTCTCCTACGACATCACCGACCGGAAGCGGGCCGAGGACGCCGTGCGCGAAGCGCGGGCTGAGGCCGAGGTGGCCAACGCGGCAAAAGACCATTTTTTGGCCGTGCTCTCCCACGAGTTGCGCACGCCGTTGACCCCCGTGTTGATGGCCGCCGCCGCGCTCGGCCATCGCCCGGACCTGCCTAAAGAGGCTTATGAGGCCCTTGAGATGATCCAGCGCAACGTCGAGCTCGAGGCGGGCCTCGTGGACGACCTGCTCGACGTCACCCGGATCGCCCGCGGCAAGATGGGGCTGGCGCGCGCGCCGACTGACCTGCACGAAGCCGTGGCGCACGCCGTGGAAGTCTGCCGGCCCGATTTTATCCGCAAAGGCCAGCGGCTCACCGTTGCGCTGGAAGCGCGGCACCACCGGTTGGAGGGCGACCCCGCCAGGCTCCGCCAAGTCGTTTGGAACCTGCTGAAAAACGCCTCAAAGTTCACCCCACCGGGCGGACAGGTTTCCGTGCGCACCTACCACGGTGACGCGCCGGACCTCGTGGGGCTGGAGGTGGTGGACACCGGCATCGGGATCAAGGCCGAGGCGCTGGGGCGCATCTTCGACGCCTTCACGCAGGCCGACGCGACCATCACGCGCCAATTCGGCGGCCTCGGGCTGGGTTTGGCAATCTCGAAAGCAGCCGTGGAGGCGCATGGCGGCAAGCTGCGCGCCGAAAGCGCGGGTCCGGGATGCGGCGCGACGTTCACCGTCTCGCTCCCGCTGCTCTCCCCGACGGGGCGAGACGGCGAAGGCATCTAGCCTTGGTCTCCCAGGGTGCGGTGACGGCAATTATTCCTAACACAGTATACCTGAGTTATTTTAAGGTGGGCAATAACATAACTTTTTGCTAGAGCGTTATGGATGCCTGCAGCTCCGCCGCTTTCCCCCCGCTTGGTGGCAAGTCGGCGGGAAGGGGCTTGCTGGTGCGTGCGAGCGGCCATCCTTTGTTGCCTAGCCGCCGTCGGCTTAACCGGCTGCGACGAGGCCGATGAGAACGTCACCGCCTCACTTGCCCCAGCGCAGCCCACGCCTGCGGCGAGCGCGCCCGCGTCCGGTCTTCCCATGGTGCCCGGAGACCGCGGGAGCGGCAATCTCGGCGTCCTCGGCTCCGAGGCAGACGCCAACCAAGCGGCGTTTCGTGCGCGCTTCGGACTGACCACCCCCACCGCGGACCAACTCGCCGCGATGACCGCATACCAAGCACGCCTCACCGTCTATTCCGACGCGGACAAGGATTGGCAAAGCCGGACCGTGGCCCTCGGCAACTGGCAGGGAACAACCGACGCCCGGGGCGATGTCTTGGGGATCGATGGCACCACGGCGGCCGTCGATTTCAGTCGGGTGCCGCCGCACTCCCTCCTCTACATCCCGGCCACGGACCAGTACGTCGAAGCCATCGACACCGGCGCGACGCGTCAGTGGGCGCACGACGACGCCGGCAAGAGCGATTACGGCACCGACGGCATCGGCCGGGTGGATATCCAAAGCTTCGCCGAAGGGCGCACGTCCCGACAGGTCGAGCGACAGTTCGACAGCTGGATCAGTTCCAAAGAGTACGGCGCCATCTACATCGTGCATGCCGGCGGCGATTGGAAACACGGGCACTGAACCCCCTTCATGCCTTTCGGCCCAAACAAACCATCCAACCTTAAACGCGACCAACCGCACCCCACCCTGCCCATGCCACGCCACGTCCTGCTTACCGTCTCCGCCCTGGTCCTGAGTTGGACCCTTTCCGCCCCTGCACAAACGTCCGCGCCCCGTGCCGGCGCCCGTGACCCGTTCGCCCCGAAAGGTCACCGGGCCAGCGCCGACGGGCATTATGCCTGGAGCGTCCGCAACGGCAACCCGATCCGGTACGTCCTCTCCGACGTCCGCACGGGAAAGAGGCTGACCGAAGTCGACAGTTCGTACGCCCCGGAAGGCAAGCTCGCCCGGGCGGCCGGATTCTACTGGAACGCACCCGGCAATCTCACGGTGCTTGATGAGCTGAACTACCGGCGGGCCGGCGAATTCTACGTTTTCCAAGTGGTGGGCGACCGGGTCACCCCCATCGACCTTCAACACCTCATCGTTCGGCCGTCGGATGCCGACGAGGCGCGCCTCACGACCGAACCGCCCTGGGACGAAACCCCGCCGCGACCGCTCGGCTGGCTGGATGCGGAAACCCTTTCGGTTCGCCAAGCGGTCAAGCACCGCGACGGCACGATCGATACCCGGTATTTTGCAATTAAGTTCAAAGACCCGCTGCATCCGACGTTGGTGCCGGAGTGAACGCCGAAATTCAGAAGGTAGGGCGAGGCGAGGAACGAGACGAAGCCGGGGTGGCACGGTGAGGCAGGCCCTTCGCGAGACGACGCCAAGCCGGAACGGAGGGTGGTGCCAGCCATGGGGATTTTCCTCACCTTTGGCAGACGG
>CAXUNV010000467.1:0-4132 GCA_964252355.1 uncultured Chthoniobacterales bacterium
GCGGCGGCAGCGACCGCCGGGCCCGCCGACTTCGGGCGGGGTAATTTTGCCGCTTTCGCGGAAGGCGTCCAGCCGGCGGCGGCTTCGTCCGGCCTGCCGGCAGCGTTGGGGCGGGAGAGCGGTTACGCGCGGGCGGCGTTGGGTGGGGCGGCGTTGGAGGCTTTGCGCGCCGCGGCGACGGCGCACGACGTCACCGTGGGCAACCTCATCTTTGCGGCGGTGGCTTTCGTGATGGCGACGGCCGCGCGCACCGACCGTTCCCTCCTGAGCGTGCCGGTGCGGCTCCCGCAAGCCTACGACCTGCCGCCGGCCCCGGGCGTGTTCATCAACACCCTGATCATCGGTATAAAAGTCGACGACCACGGGGCGGGTCTGTTTCCGTGGGTACGCCAAGTGGGTGCCGCCTTTTTCGAGGGTTACGAGCACGCGGCGTTTCCGTTTGCCCAAGCCCTCCAGCTGTTGTCCGCATCGCTTGGAAAAAGCCACGTGACGCCACCCCCGTTCTTTTCCTACCGGCGCGACGGGTCCGAAGAGCTGACGTTGGAGGGGGTGGAAGCGGAGGAGTTGCACCCCACCACGGGCAGCCCCAAAACCGGGCTCACCTGGATGACCCGCGAGGGGGCGCACCTTCTGGAAATTTTGTTGGAGCACGACCGGGCCGGGGTCAAAAGAGGGTTGGCGGAAGCCCTGGCGGAGGCCACGCGCGATTTCCTGTTGCAGGCGACGGAGACGCCGGAGGCGTCCCTGGACCTTTTTCGGCAGAGCGGGTGGGCGCGCGGACTTGCCGAGCGTTCGCTGGCACCGCAGGATCCTGAGGTCGTACCCGCCGGCGCGCCGGCGATCCCGCCGTCCCTGACACCGTCGTTGTCCTCAACCGGGGAGGACCGGATCGAGCGCGAGATCCTGACGCAATGGCAAAACCTCCTCGAGCGGGACGACCTCCAACTCGACGAGAACTTCTTTGACGCGGGTGGCGATTCCCTCCTGTTGCTGCGCCTAGAGACGAAACTGATCGAACGGTTTCCGCAGTTGGGAAAAAATCTTAACCTGTTCCAATACCCGACCGTCGCCGAACAGGCGGCGCACGTCCGCGCCGCGTCCGACGACGGGCGGACCGTCGACACCGCACCCGCGCCGCCCACCGACAAGCACCGCGCACGGCTCGGCCGACGCCGCGCTTCCTGAGCAACCCCCGACCGAGCCGATGTTCCAACCCATCGCCATCATCGGTGCCGCCGGCCAGTTCCCAAACTCGCCGAACCTAGAAACGTTTTGGGAAAACGTGGCTGGCGTGCGCGATTGCGTCAGCCGTTTCTCGGACGAAGAACTCGTCGCCGCCGGGGTTGCGCCGGAAGCGTTGGCCTCCGGCCAGTACGTGCGAGCGCAAGGTTGGCTCCCGGACTGCGCGCAGTTTGACCCAGGATTCTTCGGCTTCTCGCGTCGGGAAGCGGAGGTGACCGACCCACAGTTGCGGCGGTTTCTGACGAACGCTTGGCGAGCCTTGGAAAATGCGGGATATGACCCTCGAGCCTTTGCGGGCGTCGTCGGCGTGTTCGCCGGCAGTGGGCGCAACCGCTACCAGCTCGAGCACATCCCGGCGCACCCGGACGTGGCGGAGGCGGTGGGGACCTACCAAGTGCTCAGCTCCAACGAGAAAGATTTTTTGGCGACGAAGGTGGCGTACCACCTCGGGCTGACCGGGCCGGCCATCTCGGTGCAAACGGCTTGTTCCACGTCGTTGGTTGCCGTGCACTTGGCGTGCCGCGCCCTGCAGCAAGGGGAGTGCAACTTGGCGCTGGCCGGCGGTGCGTCACTCTGCGCGTTGCGGCCGGAAGGTTACCTCTTCCAGTCGGGGATGATCCTTTCGCCGGACGGGCGTTGCCGGCCGTTTGACCGTGACGCCGCCGGGACGGTCCCGAGTTCGGGCGTTGGCGTCGTCGTGCTTAAGCCGTTGGACGATGCCCTGGAGGATCAAGACCGGATCCTGGCGGTCATCCGGGCCTCGTTCGTCAACAACGACGGCGCGCAGAAGGTGGGGTTCACCGCGCCGGGCGTGACCGGGCAGGCGAACCTGATCGAGGAGACTTATCGGTTGGCGGGATTTTCGCCGGAGACCGTGGGGTACGTGGAAGGTCACGGGACGGGCACCGCGTTGGGCGACCCGAGCGAGTTCGAGGCGTTGACGTCGGCGTTCCGGAAATTTACCAACAAAACGCATTTTTGTTCTTTGGGTTCGGTGAAGGCCAACCTGGGTCATGCTGACGCTGCCGCCGGCATCGCCGGCCTGCTCAAGGCGGCGTTGGCCTTGGACCGCAAGCTGTTGCCGGGGTTGCCGCATTTTATGGAACCGCACCCGCGGATGGGGATAAAGAGTTCCCCGTTTTATTTCCAAAAAGAGTCGCGCGCCTGGGAGGGTGGCGCCGGAGCACCGCGGCGGGCGGGCGTGAGTTCGTTCGGGATCGGCGGCACCAACGTGCACGTGGTCCTGGAAGAGGCGCCGCCACGGGCCTCGGCCGAGGGGCCGGGATCGCGGACGGTCTGGCCGCTGCTGCTGTCGGCGGCCGACGCCGAGGACCTCCTTTCGCTGACGGATGCGACGGCCGGTGCGCTCCAAGCCGCCACCCTTTCTCTGCCGAACCTCGGTTTCACCTTGGCCACCGCCGGCCGGCCGCAACGGCACCGGCGCGCCGTCGTCGCCGCGGACCCCGCGGACGCCTCGCGCGCGCTTTCCGAAAAGACGCCGGTAGACGTTGCGGGCAACGTCAGCGCGGTCGCCCCGGTCGTTTTCGTGTTTGGCGGGCAGGCGATCGATTACGGCGACTTTGGCGCCGCGCTGCACCGCACGTTTGCGCCGTTCCGGTCCCGGTTCGACGCGTGGTGCGCTTTGGCGGCGACCGTGGGTGCGCCCGACTTGCGGGAATTCATGTTCGAGCGGTACCCGGCGGATCCTCGGGAAATGGCGAATGACGCGCGGTTTCAGCCGGCGGTGCTGGTCTACCACTTGGCGCTGGCCGAAGCCTTGCGCGACGGCGGGCTGGAGGCGCAGGCGCTGGTCGGCCACAGCCTGGGGGAATACGCGGCGGCCGCTTTTTCGGAAGCGCTTTCGGTCGAGGAGGCCCTTTCCCTGGCCATCGCCCGGGGTGAGGCGTGCCGCCGGGTGGAACCCGGGAAAATGCTGGCGGTGTCGTTGCCGGTGGCCAAAGCGGAAAGGTTTTGCACGGGCAGCATCCGAGTGGCCGGTGAGAACGCGCCCGACGTGACCGTGCTCTCCGGGAACGTGGCGGACATCCGAGAGTTGCGGCGACGGCTGGCGGAGGGGCGCATCGCCCACCTGGAACTCCCGGTCGACCGGCCGTTCCACACGCCCCTGATGGCGCCGGTAGCCGCCGCGGTGTCCGGGGTGACCGCCCGGTTCCGGCCCCGCCAGCCGCGCATTCCGTACGCCTCGTCGCGGACGGGCAATTGGGTGACCTTACCCGAACTCCGCGACCCGGACTGGTGGGGTGCCCAGGTGACGGAGCCGGTCCGTTTCACCCGGGCGCTGCAGACGGTGGTAGCGGGGCGGAATGCGTTG
Organism: uncultured Chthoniobacterales bacterium; assembly: GCA_964252355.1. Lineage (GTDB taxonomy): Bacteria > Verrucomicrobiota > Verrucomicrobiia > Chthoniobacterales > JAFAMB01 > CAXUNV01. The sequence goes on from CAXUNV010000467.1 coordinate 3,575, forward strand.
CTGCTGGACCTGACCCCAAAAAAAAGTTTCGGGGCTCTGCTCTTTTCCCAGGTCGGTGCCCGGCGAAGTTTCGCGGTCGGAAAGGGACGGGGTGGACTTGACGAGCGGGGTTTGCTCACCGCCGTCACCGGACTCTGGGCCGTAGGCGCGGAGGTGGTGTGGGAACGGTTCTTTGCAGGGGAAGGGGTCTCACGCGGCAGCCTGCCGCCAAGGCCCATGCGGCAGGAAGTTTGTTGGCTTCCGGCCGGCGCACCACCCGCGGTGCCGCGCCCGGTGGCCGGCGCGTTCCGGTGCGAGGTCCGCAACGGGCTGCAAGCATCCGCGGTGCACCTGCTGGCGGCGTTGGCAAAAACGGGGCCGCTCGACGCGGTGGTCCGTGGCCCTGGCTTTTTTCCCGATAGAGAGGAATGGGAAGATTGGCAACGCGAGGAAGGGCCGGACGATCCGCTCAGCCTCTTGATTGCCCGTTTGCGGGAGGTCGAAGCGGCCGGCGGCACCGTGCGCGTCGAGGGAAGCGGCGGCGCGCCGGCGCCCGCGCCGGACATCCCGGGTCGACAC
>CAXUNV010000468.1:0-751 GCA_964252355.1 uncultured Chthoniobacterales bacterium
CCCCTGGGTGTCCGGCGGCGGGTTAGGTTGATCTCGCCTTGCCCTACCCAACCTGTGCCGATGGCTGCTCTCCCGTAGACGAGAAACCAGGGACCAGGGACAAGAGACCAGCAACTTTCCCCTCGCCTACAACCGCCCGTCCATCCTGGCCCGGTAACTCTCCGGTACCACCGTGCCCGGTTTCGCAAACCATTTGGGGACGTCGACCCCGGAGTAGAGCAGGATGTTGCCCCACGGGTCAAAGGCACCGGTGCGCACGATGAACTTGGCGGTTCTAGCCAAGCCGCCCAGCAACTCCGCGTGCGGCACCGTCACCCGTTCTGCCCCGGTGAAGATTCCGTCGACGGCTTCTTTGAGGCGAGGGTTGTTCTCGGCCATCTCCGCAGCATAGCCGACTTTTTCCACGATGAGATCGGCCCGCAGCAGGCGCAACACCGTCGGCAGGTCCGGCAGGTCGGCGGCGATGGCTAGATCGATGCGGGGCACTTCGCTGGGAATCGGGAAGCCCGCGTCGCAGACGATCATGAGGTCGCCGTGGCCCATGGCCGCAATCGCGCTGTTGAGGGGTAGGTTAAGGATGCCGTTTCGTTTCATGGGGGAATCGAGGGCCGGGTTTGCAGCAGCGCGTCCACCTGGGCGCGGCGCGCCAAGGCGGGGATGACGCCCAGGGTGGTGCAGGCCAGCGCGCCGTTCGCGCTCGCGAAGGGGATGGCTTCCGGCAGCGTCTTGCCTTCGCCGAGCGCGACCGCCA
>CAXUNV010000468.1:775-4132 GCA_964252355.1 uncultured Chthoniobacterales bacterium
GCACCGGTGGTGTCATCGGCCACCACCGGAAAGGCGGGGTAATCCCTGCTGCCGTCGCAGTCGACCAGCAGGACGCCGTCCGCCCCGCGGGTCACCACGACGACCGTGCCGTACCGCTCCCAGAGCTGCTGGGCCAGCGTCGTCGTCGGCGTGGGGTCGTCCGGGGCCAGCCCCGCCAGAATCCGCAGCTCCGTCTCATTCGGCGTGATGAGATCGACGTTACGCAACACCTCGGGCGGGATGGCCTGAGCCGGCGCCGGGTTGAGGATCGTGCGGACGCCGTGCCGCCTGCCAATCGCCATCGCCTCGGCGGCGGCGGCCAACGGAATTTCCAAAACCGTCAGCACCACGTCGCTCGCCGCGATCACGGGCTCCGCCCGACGCACGAACGGGGCGTCCATCCGCCGGTTTGCGCCCATGTCGAGGATAATGCCGTTCTCGCCCGCCGGGTTGACGATGATGAACCCGACCCCGGTCGCCGCTTCATCCGTAAAGACCAAATGGTCGGTGTTCACGCCTTCCCGGTCGTAAAGATCCCGCGCGATGCCGCCCAGTTGGTCGCTGCCGACGAGCCCCACGAAACGTGCGGAGGCGCCCAGCCGCGCGGCGGTTACCGCTTGGTTGGAACCCTTGCCGCCAGGTCCGAGGTCAAAGTCAGAGCCGAGCAGGGTTTCCCCGAAGATCGGCATGCGTTCGGTCCGCAGGGTCATACCCACGGCAAAAGAACCCACGACGGTGACGATCGGTCCGCTCATGGCGTCGCCCCCTCCAGCCGTTCCGTCTGGCTTTGACCCATGGCCCAACCCAGGATGGCTTGGGCGTCGAAGTCTGGCCGGTTAAACTCCCGGACCAGCGCACCGCCACAAAACACGGCGATCCGGTCGCACTGACCCATCAACTCGGGGAGTTCGGCCGAAGCGATCACGACTGCCATGCCTCCGGCGGCCAAGCCGTTCAAAATGCCGTAGATCTCCGCCTTGGCGCCGACGTCGATGCCGCGGGTCGGTTCGTGCACCAGCAGCACCTTGGGTCGGGAGGCGACGCCGCGCGCAAGGACCACCTTCTGTTGGTTGCCGCCGCTCAGGGTGCCGGCCTTTTGCCCCAGTGAACGGGCGCGCAGGTTCATCCGGGCCAGCGCCCCTTCCGCCAAGCGGGCCAGGGCGCCGCGCCGGAGGATGCCGGCTTGGCTGACGGCCCGGAGATTGGCCGAAGCGACGTTGCCTGAAACGTCGAGTACCCCGAAGATGCCGGCCTCGCGACGGTCGGCCGGCACGATCGCCAACCCGTGGCGGACGGCGTCCCGGGGCGAGCGGAGACGCACGGGCACTCCCTCCACCCGGATTTCACCCGCAAACGGTCGCAGGCCGGACAGGCACTCCACGACTTCCTCCTTGCCGGATCCCGGCAACCCCGCCAATCCGTAGATCTCGCCCTGGCGCACGTCGAAGGCGACGGGAGGGGGCCGCCGCGGGTCACCATGGCCGCGCACCGCCAGCGCGAGGGCTTCGCGCGGTGCGGCCAGCGGTTCCCGCCGGAACAAGTGGTTTACCTCGCGCCCGACCATCTTCCGGATCAGGTCGGGGATGCCGAATGCCGCGGACGGCCCGTCGTCAACCACCCGACCGTCGCGCATGATCGTTACGCGATCGGCCAGGGCCATCACCTCCTCCAAGCGGTGCGACACGTACAAGACCGACACGCCCGTCCCCCGCAGCTGCCGGACCGCACGGAACAGGAAACGCGACTCCTCGGCGGTCAACGCCGAGTTGGGTTCATCCAACACCAGCACCGCCGCTTGGCGCGCAAGCGCTTTGGCGATCTCGACCGTTTGCCGTTGCCCCACGCCCAGGCTTCGCACGGGCGCGCGCACATCCCCGTGAGACGCACCCCACTCCCCGAGCAAGCGCCCCGCGAACGGCTCCGGATCGAGCACGGGTGACCACGCCGACGCCCCGGCGGCGCCCGGCCAGGTTCTGCGCCACCGTGAGGTTGGGGCAGAGCGCCAATTCCTGGTGCACCACGCTGATGCCGCGCATCGCCGCTTCCCACGGACCGCGAAACCGGACCGGGGCCGACCTCAACCTAACCTCCCCGGCGTCGGGCGCCAGCTCCCCCGAGAGCACGTTGATGAGCGTGCTCTTGCCCGCGCCGTTCTCCCCAAGCAAGGCGTGGACTTCGCCCGGACGCAACTGGAGCGAAACGTCGTCCAGCGCCACCGTCGGGCCGAAGCGTTTGGTGACGCGGCGAAGCTCGAGGATGGGTGCGGTTCCCGGCATGGCGTGGGTCGGCAGGCGGTCCTGGGAAGCAGGCAGGCGCGCCAAAAGCGACGGGGAAGAAGTCACGAACCTTTGTCGGCCTTGGTCGACACCACGTAATCGCCGATGTTCTTGGCGTCATAGACCACGGCGCCGGTGTCGACGTCCTTCACCGGTTTGTCGTGCAGGACGTCGAGGAGGAGTTGCACGGCCGAGTAGCTCTGCTTTTCCGGCGCTTGGTCGATCGTGGCCGAGATGACGTTGCCCTGCACCATCTTCACCGTCTCGGGCAGCATGTCGAAGCCGACCACCTTGACCTTGCCCACCAAGCCGTTGCGCTGCACGTAATTGCCGGCGGCGGGCGTTGAACAGCATTCCAGCGAGAGCACCCCATCCACGTCGGGGTGGGCCTGCATCGCGTTCTCGACCGACCCGTAGATCTGTTGTGGCTCGGTGCCGGTGTTCACCGTGGTGAGGATTGTGATGTCGGGATATTTGCCCAACGCTTCGCGCGCACCCTTCTCCCGGTCCAAGGACCATTGGGCGGCCGCGTCCAACGTGGTGATCACCACTTTGCCTTTGCCGTTCAGCGTCTCCGCCAGCAATTTGCCGGCGATCCGGCCAGATTCCACGAGGTCTTGGCCGGCAAACGCCAACCGGTGGCTGGTCGGGTTGTCCGTGTTGAACGTCACCACCGGCACCCCTTGCGCCACCGCGCGGGCGATCACCGGTGCCAAGGCGTCGGTGCTGACCGACGAGACGGCCAAACCGTCCACGCCCTTTTGCACCAGGCTTTCGATCTCAGCGATCTGCTTTTCGGCGTCCGCCCCGACCGGGCCGACCATGACGGCGTCGACGTTCAACTCCTCAGCCGCCTTCTGCACCCCTTTCTTAATGAAAGGCGCGAACTCGTTCGAGACGTCGTGGTAGGAGACGCGGATCGTCGGTTTGGCGCCCTTCTCCACGCGGCCGCGGATGTCGGGGGAGAGGTTGAAGGGGGCGGCGGCGGTGGTGTCGGCGGCGCGCCCGCTCCAGGGCGCGACACAAACCAGGGCGGCGCAAAGGGAGGCCAACTAAGGCAAGGGTAGGGTGGGGATTTTCA
>CAXUNV010000469.1:0-4121 GCA_964252355.1 uncultured Chthoniobacterales bacterium
TTTTAGTATATCTTTTTGATGTTTAGCATCAGCTCAGCTTATAGGTGATGGGGTAAGCCAAGCTTTGGCCCGGGAGCGGTGATCGCTGAAGGGCCATCGAGGAATGCTCGCATGCTGAACCGCAACCAACTGGCCCTGTTCCGGGCGGTGGCCGAGGCTGGCTCGTTTTCGCGGGCGGCCGTGGCGGTGCACGTCAGCCAGCCGGCCATCTCGATGCAAGTTGGGGAACTGGAGGAAAACCTGGGCTTGCGGCTTTTTGAACGGTTGCCCCGCGGGGTGCGGCTGACCGGGGCAGGTGCAGACTTGCTCGAATACGTCCGCCGCATCGGACGCTTGGAGGAAGAAGCCGAGCGGACGTTGGCGGAGTGGAAGGGCCTCCGCCGAGGGCGCTTGGCCGTCGGAGCCAGCCAGACGATCGGCGTCTATCTCCTGCCCGAGATCCTGGGCGAATTCCGCCGGCGCCACCCAGGCGTGGAGATCGCCCTGGAAGTGGCGAACACCGAGTCGATCCAGAACCGGTTGCGCGACCGTACGCTGGACGTCGGCTTGACTGAGGGCGCGCTGCCGGAGGCTCGCCCGGACCTGCAAGCGACCGTGTTCGGCGAAGACGAATTGGTCGCCATCGCACCGCCTGGCCACCCGCTGATTGAGGCGCGTAAGCTCAGTGCCCGCCGGCTCTGCGGCGAACCGTTGATCTTGCGTGAGGCCGGCAGCGGCACGCGGGAGGTGTTTGAACGCGCGTTGGCGCGGCGCGGCCTGGCGCCCCAACGGGTCACGATGGTCCTCGGCAGCACGGAAGCGATCAAGCGGGCCGTCGCCGCCGGCCTGGGCTTGGCGGTGGTCTCTCGGCTTGCGCTGGACCTGGAACTCTCCGCGGCGCGCTTGGCGGTGCTGCCTGTGGGCGACCTGCCGCTGCGGCGTCCGCTGCACCTGCTGCAGGCACAGGGACGACCGCTCACCGCAGCCTCACAGGCGTTTATCGATCTACTCCAAACGACGCGCCGACCTCTGCGCGCGTAGCACGTCGGGGAAGAACGGACGGTTGGAGCACGGCTGCGGGTTTGCCCCAGGGCGGCCTCGGGCGGCTCCGGCCACGGGGCCGAGCGGGTTGTTCCCGAACCATTCCAACGGCGGCGACCCCGCCCACGGTTTACCTCACGGCCACCTGATTAACCCGCCGGAGAGTTGGTGCAGCCAAGCGCCTCCACGAGGCGGGGTCTGCTGCCGCTCAAACGCTATTCCGGGGGCGCGACCACGCCTTCGGACGGTTCGGTCACGCTCCCGCCAGCTTTCTCGGCTTCGGTCTCGTGGCGCGCCCCGTGGCGTTCTTCGCGAGCGGTCTTCTTCCCCGGTTGGGGGACGTGCGCGGCACCTTTGGCAAGGTCCTCGCCATGCTTCTGCTTCTGGTGGATGACCTTCTTGTCGTGCTTAACGTTTCGCGGATCGGCCATCGCCCACCCTAACCCATCTCTGCGAAACCGCGCGGGCCGGCTTCGTTTTTCCGAGAAACGCTTTCAGAGGACGCTTGATCCCCTCTGCCCATCGGGCACGGCGTGGGAACCGGGCCGGGGATGGCTTCGCCGAAGCGCGCGCTGGGCCGGGAACCGGGGACGATCCGGCGACCGCGCCGCGTGGTCTTGGGACGCCTCCAACCAAAAACTTTGCGTTGCGATGCATTCGTTCCGCAATTATGCAACATTCTCAAATGAGCAAGGAGGCGAAGAACGGACGCATGCTTTTGAACCCGGGTCACGGGGTTGTCCCATGGCTTAAGTCTTCAGTTGAATCCGCTTTCCACTGCCGCATCTACCGTGGCTCGATCCCGCACGGTGCCGATCTCTTCATGGACCTGGATCACTCCTTCGGCATCGAGAATTTCCGCACGGTGTTCGACATCGGCGCAAACATCGGACAGTCCTCGCAGGCGTACCTGCAACGGTTCCCGGAGGCGGACATTTACGCTTTTGAACCGGTCTCCGCCAGTTACTCTAAACTGAAGACGCTGAGCGCCGCCAACCCCCGTCTACGCGCCTTCAGTTTCGGCATGGGAAAGGAACCAGGCGCCTTCCCCATCCATGTGAATCCGAACAGCAAACGCAATTCCCTACATCACGCCTACCCGGATAGCAGCCGGATGGAGATGATCCAGATCGAGACCGTCGCCGCGTTTTGTCGGAAGCACAGAATCGATCGGATCGACTTTATGAAGATCGATACCGAAGGCTTCGAACTTGAGGTCCTGGAGGGCTGCCTCGACCTCTTACGAGCTCAGCGCGTGAAAGTCGTCTACGCGGAGTGCGGCACGATGCTGAAGAACGCATGTTTCATCTCGTTACCGGACCTGAGCCGGCTCCTCGAGCCGTTTGGGTACGAACTCTTCGGCATTTACGACCAGCAACCGCACTGGGAAAACAAAAGGAGCTTGGTCTACTTGAACCCCGCGTTCATCTCCCCAGACCTGGTGAAAAAGGGGTGAACCGGATGGCACATCGGAACGCCCTATCCAAATCGCGGAACTTAGTTCCGGAAACCGCCGGCTGCGGTGCGGGATAGAGGTCGTGCCGCCCGTCAGAGTTTTTCTGAAAGCCCTTCGCTGATCCAGGCCCGCTTTTCACAAGCACATTGAAGTCAAGCAAGTCACTTGGGCAAAACGTGTCCGTTCGGCACAACTGCGTCGAAACGAGTTATGGTCTGATGCAACGACCGAATCGGGCTTGAACCAGGGGGAAATCTTGCACCCTGCCCGGCCCTCCCTCCAACCATGGACTTCAGCAGCTTGGCCCTCTACTTCGCCGCTTGGTTTTTGGTGGCCTTAACTCCCGGTCCGGCGGTGGTGTACGCCATGACCCAAGCCACCCGCCACGGCTTTCGTCCTGCGCTCGTCGGCATCCTCGGCGTGCAACTCGGGCACTTGGTGTTCTTCGGGTGCGTTGCGGGTGGCTTGGCGACCGCCCTGGCTGCGGCGAGCAGCGCCTTTACCACGCTTCGCCTCATCGGCGCGGCTTACCTGGGTTATCTCGGATTGCGCGTTTTCCTCGCGACGTTCCAGTCGCGGCCCCTCGAGACCTCTGCCGTCACCATGACGCCGACGCGCCGTCGTCTTTTGCTGCAGGGAGCGGCCATCCAAATCACCAATCCCAAAGCCTTGCTCTTCATGTCGGCGCTGTTGCCGCAGTTCATCCGCCCGCAGTTCGCGTTGGCGACACAGTTGCCTGCCCTCCTCGCCATCACCTTAGCGGTAGACGTGCTCGTGCTCGGCGCCTACGCGTACTTTGCCGCGCGGGGCGCTCAGTCGCTCCGCAGATCCGGGATGACCGCGTGGCTGGAGCGGGCGCTTGGCGCGGTTCTGGTTTTCTGCGGCATTCGCCTGGTAGCCGCTCGCCGGTGAGTCGGGCCACTTGCCTGGATTCGCACCCCGGCCACTCGCCAAGACCAATCTGACGGTCAGCCACCCTGGCCCGCGAACCTCCCGATGAGGAAGTCGGCCACCGCGTGGAGGTCCGTGCCCGTCATCTGCGGTTGAGGACCGACGCCGAACGGCGCGTTGCCCCGGCGCAGGATCAACGCGGATTCCCAACCCGCTGACGCCGCACCCAGCGTGTCCCAGGCATGGCAGGCGATGAGGAACAATTGCGACGGCGGCACGCCCAATGCCGTTGCGACGGCATGGTAAACCTCGGGCGCCGGCTTATAGCGGCGCACCCCGTCATCGACGCTGAACTGGCCGTCGAACAAGTGCGCGAGACCCGCGTGTTCGAGTTGCTGCGAGCACGTGGCTTTGGGATTGTTGGTCAGGGTGAAGGTGCGGAACCCGGCAGCCCGCAGCCGGGCAAGCGCGGACGGCACCTCGGGATGGGCCGGCATGGACGCGACGCCTTCCTTGACGCTTTGGAGGTCGGCTTCGCTCACCGCAAGTCCGCGCGTGGCGGCGACCATCTTCAGGACCGCCCCACCAAGCTCGCCGAAAGGGGCGTAACCGCCGGCCAGGGAGAGGGCTTCCGAGTAAAGGATCACCTGGGCAAACCACTCACGCAGGACGGTGCGGTCACCGAAGAGGCGTTCGAAATGCGGCTCCAACGATTCAAGGTCCAGCAAGGTTTCGTTGCCGTCGAAACCAAGGG
>CAXUNV010000470.1:0-4120 GCA_964252355.1 uncultured Chthoniobacterales bacterium
GCCGTCAGCTCCGGCCGATGAAGGTAGCCACGCCCGACTTGCACCCCGCCCAAACAAAGTTCTCCGACGACCCCGACGGGCAGCAGGCGGAGACCCTCGTCGACGACGTACGCCGTCGTGTTGGCCACCGGCTTGCCGATCGTTATTCGGTCCACCGGGGGCGTGACCTCCGTGAAGGTGACGTCCACGGTGGCCTCGGTCGGTCCGTAAAGGTTGTGCAAACGCGTACGCGTCTCGTCGGGCGCGACCACGTCCAAGAACCGCTGCGCGAGCGGCACCGACAATGCTTCACCGCTGCAGAAGACGTGGCGCAAGCTCCGCCGCCAAGCGGCCGTTTCCCCGACTTCGTCCAAGAAGGCTTGCAGCATCGATGGCACGAAGTGGACGGCGGTCACGCCGTGTGCCGTAATCGTCTCGGCGATTTGGCGGGGAAACTTCTCCGCGCCCGGACGCAAAAGCACCAAGGACGCTCCCAGCGTGAGCGGCAGAAATAGCTCCCACACGGAGACGTCGAAGGTGAAATTCGTCTTCTGCAGAAAAACGTCCTGTTCCGTCAGTCCGTACTCGTTGGCCATCCAGGCCAACCGATTGACAACTGACCGATGTTCGATCGCGACGCCTTTCGGTTTCCCCGTCGAACCGGACGTGTAGATCACGTAAGCGAGGTTTTCCGAGAAAACTTCCCTGCCCACCGGTTCGCCCCGATGGACGCCGTCGTTGTCGCTGCCGGCACCGCCGCTGCCGTGATCATTCACTAAGGCATCGATCCCAACCACCCGGCCGCCAAACGGGGGCAAGCGACGCCCGCTCTCCGCCGTGGTGAGGACGATCGGTGCCGAGGCGTCCTCCAGCATGTACTTCTGGCGCTCCTCCGGAAGTGCCGGATCGATCGGCAGGTACGCGCACCCGGCTTTCAAAATCCCCAAAAGGCCGGCCATCATTTCCCACGACCGGTCCACGCAGATCCCGACAATCGTCTCGGGACCCGCGCCGAACCGGCGCAACTGGTCCGCCACGCGTTCCGCCTGCCGGTCGAGTTCGCCGTACGAAAGCTGGAGCCCGTTGAGGATCAACGCCGTGGCGTTCGGTTGTTTTGCGACCTGCGCCCCGATGAGCTCGTGCAGGGTACGTTCCGCGACGGTCGGGTCCGGCAACGGCCGCGGCCCATTCCAAACCTCCACCTGCACCCGGCGTTCCGCGTCGCTCAACAAGTCAAGGTCCGTGATCGTCCGTCCCGCGTCTCGGATAAGGGCCGTTAAAGTGCCCACCAGATGGTCGGCCATCCGTTCCGCCGTCGCCGGCAGGAACAGCCGCGCGTTGTACTCCAGAAAAAGCTCCAAGCGGTCGGGCGATTCGGCGAAACCGGCCAACAGGTCGACCGGCGAGATCTTTCGGTCCATGTCGTAGACCGAAACCTCAAACCCCGGCAGCTGATACTCCAAGCTCACCCGGTCTTGGATGTCGAAGAGCTTGCCTTCCATGTTCACCACCAGGAATTCGGCTTGGTAAACCGGCATGCGGCCCGGTTCGCGCACCGGGTTCAACCGTTCGACGACCGTCTTGAACGGCAACTCTTTGTGGGCGAAGCCGCCGAGCACCGTCCGTTTCACCTGCCCAATCAACTCGTGGACGGTGGTTTGCCCGTGCACGCGTCCCCGCATGACCAGCGTATTGATCAGGTAACCGATCAGATTCTTGGTCTCCGGCAGCTCGCGGTCCGCCGTCACCGGCGTCCCCACCAGGAGGTCTTCGGCGCCGGTGTACTTGTGCAAAAAGACAAAGTAAGCGGCCAACAAGGTGACGAACACGGTCGACTTCTCCGCCGTGTTGAACTCGCGCAACTTTGCCACCGTCTCGGCCGGGAAACTTCTCCGGCACATCGACCCGTCGCACGAAAACGTCCGGGGACGCTCGAAGTCGCGCGGCAACTCGAGCACGGTCGGTGCGCCGTCCAAATTTCCCAGCCAGTAGCTGAGCTGCTTGTCGAACGCGGCGGTTTGCAGCCACGCGCGGCGCCACTCGCTGTAGTCGGCGAACTGCACCGGCAACGGCGGCAGCCGCGGTGGCCGGCTTTCGGTCAGGCCTTGATAGATCTCGAACAGTTCGCGGAAGAAAACCTGGAACGCCCACCAATCGGTGATGGTGTGGTGCAACGTCGCCAACACGGCGTGCTCGGCGTCGCCTAGTTGCAGCAGCGACACCCGGAACAAAGGGCCCTTTTCCAGGTCAAACGGGAGCCGGGCCAACGCACTCGCCTTAGCCCGTGCGACGGCGCGTCCGTCCGGGTCTTCCCGGAAATCATAAAGCGCCAGGGCGTGCTCGGCGTCGTTAGAGATAATTTGGAACGGCGCTCCGTCCCGCTCGACGAACGTCGTCCGGAGGCTCTCGTGCCGCCCGACAAGTTGCCCGAGGCTCTCCTGCAACCGGGAAACGTCGAGCGGTCCCCTCAACAGGAACGGGTGCGTGACGTTGTACGCGAAGGTGCCCGGGTCGACCTTATGGAAATACCAAAGCGCCTCTTGGTCGGGCGTCGCCGGATAACCGAAAAAATTCGGTTGCCGCTTCGGGATCGTCGGTTTGCCGTAACGCGCGCGCAGCAGGGCGGCGCGTTTTTCCTCGACGGACCTCCGCTGTTCCGGCGTCAGGGCCGCAAGCCGTTCCTCCGGGTTCACAAGGACCTCCTCAGTTCCGCGAGCCGTTCGAGGCCGGCCCGGGCTTTGCCGTCGTCGATCCCAAAATCGACCAGGCACGCGATCTCCGTCACCCCCGCCGCCCGCAGCCGGCCGACGAACGCGCGGCAGGTTTCCGCCACCCCGATCAACCCGGTGCCGGAAAAATAGCGCTCGACCGAGAAATCTAGGATGGCGTCCAAGTTCTTCGACACGCCTTCCACAAACTCGGTGTGTTCCGTGCCGCGGAACTGTTCGAAATAGGTCCGCAGGTAACGGCGCAGCGGCTCGCGGCAGAGTTCCCTGACCTCCTGAGGATCTTCCCCGACGTACGTGTGCACCATCACCGTGACTTCGCGACGGCGCGGGTCCTGGCCCAGCTCGATCAGCCGCCGCCGGTACGCCTTGACCTCTTTGGCCAGCCGTTCCACCGACGAACCCATCACGGAGGTGAAGATGTTCGCCCCGACCTCGGCGGCCTTGGCCCAGCTCGCCGGGCTGTTTGCGGTGATCCAGATCGGCAACTCCGGCTGGATCGGGCGCGGGTAAGTTTTTACCTGGACGGCCCTGCCGTCCACCCCGGTTATCTCCACGGTTTCACCCGCCCAGAGCCGGCGCACGGTTTGAATTTGGTCGAACAAGATTTCCTTCCTTCGCCCGTACGCTTCCGGCGCCATGACGTAGTCGTCACGGTGCCAGCCGCTCGCCAGCGAAACGCCGACGCGGCCCCCGCTCAAGTTGTCAAGGAGCGCCCAGTTCTCCGCCGTGCGCACCGCCCCGTGCAGCGGCAGGACGAGGCTGCCCGCCCGGATCTGGACGTGGCGCGTCGCCGTGGCCAACGCGCCCGCAAAGACGCACGGGTTGGGAAACAACCCGCCAAACGGCTGGAAATGCCGTTCCGGCGTCCAGACCGCATGAAAACCGGAGACGTCCGCAAAGCGCGCCGCGTCGAGCGCGAACGCGTACTTGTCGCGGTCGTCGCGGTCGCCGTCGGCGGAAAAGAAATAGAGCGAAAGTTTCATCGTTCCGGCGGAGCCACGGGTGTGGTGGCCCCGTCCCCGGCCGCAGCCGATCCGTCCGGCTGGGGGTCGTTCCCGGCCGCTTGCACCTCGGCGATCAGCTGCGTCAAGAGGTCGTCCCCGGCGGCGCGTTGCTCATCGACCAGCGCAGCTAACGCCTCGACCCGGGAATGCTCGAACAAGGCGCTCAGCTGCAGGTCCAGCCCGTAGCGCTCGTTCAACCGGCTCAGGGTCTGCACCGCCAGCAAGGAATGGCCGCCGATCTCAAAAAAATCGTCGTTTTCCCGGATGTCGTTCCGGCCAAACGCTTCGTTCCAAAGCCCGATGATGAACGACCCGGCGTCGCCATCGGCTTCGTCCGTAACGACTTCATCCTTTACTGTTCTTTGCCAGACGGGGAAATCGCAACGGCCGCGGTTTCCGCCGCAACCT
>CAXUNV010000471.1:0-4116 GCA_964252355.1 uncultured Chthoniobacterales bacterium
GAACCCTCGACCCCAACCTTGGCAAGGTTGTGCTCTACCCCTGAGCTACACCCGCATCCACCGACGCGTTGCCACGTCGCCGCGCTTTATTGCCCATGTCCCGGCCGATTGCAACAGCCTCACGGGTGTTTGTAGGCAGCGACCGGTTTGGCCGGTTAAGGTAGCACTCGAGTTGTCCGCTCCGTTCCCGGTTTTGGCGGGGGGGGGGCCCCCGGCCCGCCCCCGCCCCCCGCCCGCGCGGGGCGGTGGGGGGCCGGCCGCCCGCCGGGGGGGGGGGGCGGGGCCCCCCCCCCGCCGGGTCCTCTCTGGCGTCGTGCTCTTCGGTGACCAGCCCTCCACGTTCCCTGCGTTCGCGCCCCGGTCCGTTTTCTGGTATAATCCCGGTCCGGAAAGGGGCGTCGCGGATCGACGGATCCCGCCCGGGCACTTTGGGTTTAGGCAGATGCGGACAGTCTTACGGGTTTTCAGATACACGGGTCGTTACCCATGGTTGGCGGCGGGGACACTGGGCCTAGCCATTTTCAGCACGTTGCTGGTGATCGTTTTTCCAGTGGTGACCCAGCGCGTCATCGACGACGCCATCCGGGGTCACCGTCCGGAGTTGCTGGTGCCGTTGACGGTGACGGCGGCCTTGGCGTTCCTGGCGCAGGCGCTTTTCACCGGGGGGCGCATCATCCTCAACAACACGTTTGAACAACGGGTGATTTTCGACCTGCGCAGCGACCTTTACGACCACATCCAAAAACTCCCGCTGCCCTGGTTTGACGGGCGTGCGACGGGCGACATCATGACTCGCGTGCTTGAGGACGTGACCGCCGTGGAACGGGTGCTGATCGACGGCATCGAACAGGGGTCGGTGGCGGTGCTGCAGTTGGCCGTCGTGGCGGGGTTGCTCTTTTGGCGTCAACCGGAGCTGGGTTGGCTCAGTTTGGTCCCGGTCCCGTTCATGGCGGCCGGGGCATTGGCCTACACCTTGACGGCTCGTCCTCGGTACAGCGCGCAGCGCCGGGCGGCGTCGGAGATGAACTCCCTATTGCACGACAACTTGACCGGGGTGCGCCAAATCAAGGCGTACGCCCGGGAGGCAGAGGAGCACCGCCGTTTCAATGCCGCCAGCGAACGCCTGCGCACCGCCACGTTGGTGGTGATGAAGGCGTGGGCGGCCTATTCGCCCGCCATGGAGTTCTTCACCTCGTGCGGCTTGGCGATCGTCACCGGGGTGGGCGGCAAGGCGGTTCTCGATGGCCGCATGGAGATTGGGCAACTCGTCGCGAGCCTGATCTTGGTGAGGTTCCTTTATGAACCGATTGGACGGCTGCACAGCCTCAACCAGATGGTGCAGAGCGCACGTGCCGCCGGCCAACGGGTCTTTGAAATCATCGATGAACCGGGCGAGCGCGACTTGCGTGAGGGGGAGAGTTTTGATCCGGTCGGCCGGGTCGAGTACCGCGGGGTCCGTTTTGGTTACGACGACGCGCGCCCGGTCATCCGAGGGGTGTCGCTGGTCGCGGAACCGGGGCAGACCGTGGCGCTGGTCGGCGCGACGGGCGCAGGCAAGAGCACCCTGGTAAGTTTGTTGCTGCGTTTCTATGAACTCGAGCCCGGCGGCGGCGAAATCTTGATCGACGGCCGGTCGACCCGCACGATGTCGAAGATCGCGTTGCGTCGCGCCATCGGGTTTGTCAGCCAAGAGAGCTTCCTTTTTCACGGCACGGTGGCCGAGAACCTGCGGCTGGGACGCCCGGGCGCGTCCGCTGAGGAGTTGTGGGACGCCTTGGAAGCCGCGGATGCGCGGGCCTTCGTCGAGCGGTTGCCGGACGGGTTGGCCACGAACGTCGGGGAGCGCGGCATCAAGCTCAGCGTCGGCGAGAAGCAGCGTCTCTCGATCGCGCGTGCGCTGCTCAAAGATCCGCCAATCCTGGTGTTGGACGAGGCGACGGCCAGCGTCGACACCGAAACGGAGCGCCAGATCCAGCGCGCGCTGAGCCGGTTGCTGCTCGGGCGAACCAGTTTCGTCATTGCGCACCGGTTGTCGACGGTGCGGCGGGCCGACCAAATCGTGGTGCTGGACCATGGCGAGATCGTGGAACGGGGTACTCACGAGGAGCTCTTGGCGGTGGGCGGCGCCTACGCGCGACTTTGCGAGAGCGGCCTCTTCACGGAAGGAGAGGGTACGGACGGAGCATCGCTGGCGGCGGCGGCGGCGGCCGGCGTGGGCTAGGCGTTCCGGCCGGCGTGGCCCAGACCTTTTGACCTCAAGTGGCTGCGCCATCCGCCGAATGGCAGAGGAAAGGCCCCGCCTCTTTTTCCGCTTGCGGGTGTGACTGGGCCGACGTCAACTACTTTCCGGTGCTTTACCAGATAGGCCTCCAGACGAGGGTCGCGTTGGTACACCTCGGCAGCATCCTTTGGTTGCTCTTCAACACGGTCGAGGAGATGGGCGACAATCTTCGCCGCGGCCGTTTGCCGTTCCGCGTCTCCGCCTTCTTTGCGCAAACCGACCGGACCGGGGTGGGGTCCGTGCCGTTGGTGCTGCTCGTCTCCTTCTTTTTGGGCCTGACGATGGCGTTGCTTACTGGGTACCAGCTGCAGAAGTTCGGCACCGAACGGCTCGTGCCGACGCTGATCGCGATCGCCTTCACGCGTGAACTCGGACCCTTGCTGACCGGCATCGTGTTGGCTGCGCGCATCGGGGCGGCGTTTACCGCGGAGCTGGGCACCATGCAGGTTTCGGAGGAGGTTGAAGCCATCGAGGCGATGGGGATCGGCCCCTTGCGCTTTTTGGTCGCGCCCCGCCTGACCGCCATCGTGCTTTTGATGCCGTGCCTTTCGGTCGTGTCGTGCGTGGCCGCTTTGCTGGGCTCCGGCCTCATCTCTTGGGTGGCGCTCAACCTCATCCCGGCCTTTTACCTCGACGCGGTGCTCACCAGCCTCTACGTCAGCGACATCATCATCGGGCTGTTTAAGGCGGCTTTCTTCGGCCTGCTGATCGGTTTGATCTCCTGTTACAAAGGCCTGACCGTGCGCGGCGGGGCCGAAGGGGTGGGCGCGGCCACGACGGACAGCGTGGTGATCGCGATCACCACCGGCATCGGGTTCGACACCGTGTTCAACCTTGTGGTCACCAAACTGACGGCATGAATCCCGCGTCCGTGCCGTTGATTCAATTGAGCGACATCGTTCTCAAGTTCGGGGATAAGACGGTGCTCGACGGCATCAACCTCCAGATCCAACCCCGCGACCGCCTGGTCATCCTGGGCCAGAGCGGTGGCGGCAAAAGCACGTTGCTCCGGTTGATTCTAGGCATCCTCAAGCCGACCCGCGGCGAGGTGCGCTACAAGCACCTGCGCGTCAACCGGCTCAGCCGCAGCAGGCTGAACCTGCTCCGCTCCCGCATCGGGATGGTGTACCAATACTCGGCCCTCATCTCTTCGCTCACCGTCCGCGAAAACCTCGCCTTGCCCGTCGAGGAGCTCGGGCGCAAACCGCGCAAGGTGCTCGACGCCGTCATCGAGGAACGCCTCGCCATGGTCGGCATGAGCGGCACCGAAGACAAACTGCCCTCGGAACTCAGCGGCGGCATGCGCAAACGGGTCAGCCTCGCGCGCGCCCTTATGCTGGAACCTGAACTCATCCTCTTCGACGAGCCGTCGGCGGGCTTGGACCCTGTCATCAGTTCGGTGATCGACGAACTCATCATCAACCTCACCGAGCAGACCAACGCCACCTCCGTCATCGTGACCCACGAGATGGATAGCGCGTTCCGCATCGCGACCCGCATGGCCATGCTTTACCAAGGAAAAGTTGTGCAGGACGACACCCCGGAAAACTTCCGGACCTCACGCAACCCGGTCGTCCGCCAATTCGTCACCGGCGAGGTCGAAGGCCCGATGACGGAAAGCCTCGCCAACCATGCAGATCATACGTAACGAAGTCCGCACCGGCATCTTGGTCTTGTTGACCATCGGGTTGGCGGTCGGGGTGGTGTTGTTCCTGTCGTCGCCCGGGTTGTTTCGCCCGATCCACCTTTTCCGCGTCTACTTCGACAATGCCGCCGGCATCAAGCCAGGCGCCACGGTGATGCTCGCCGGACGCAAGGTTGGCACGGTGCAACGG
>CAXUNV010000472.1:0-4116 GCA_964252355.1 uncultured Chthoniobacterales bacterium
GAAGTGGCGGGTGTCGTGCGCGACGACGAGCTTGGGCTTCTTGCCCGCGGGACCGTGCTCGGCCACCCACGTCTTGAGATACCGCACCAGCCCCTGCGTCGCGCGGCTGACGTTGTAGTAGTTCATCGCGTTCGTGCCGACGCAGGGATATTCCGGCCGGTCGAGCGGCTGCGGCTCGCCCTGCTCGGCCTTCGTGACGACCTTGCCGATGGTGCGTCCGCGCAGGCCGCCCGTCCCAAATGCCAAGGTCTTGAAAAACCGGTCGTTCAGTTCCGACCAAAGCCGGCGCTCGACCAATTCCGCCACGGCGGCCTCGTACCGTTCGTCGTTTCCGCCCGCCAAAAACTGCGTCACATTGCCCGCGCTGGATGGCAACAATTCGCCGGCCCGAACCGCCCGATCCACCGCCTCGCGCCATTCGCTCATATCTTCCGGATCTACCGTCCGCGCCCACCCGACGCAACCCATGGCCGCCACCCTATCCGATAAAATCCGCGCAGCCCACGCACGGCGCGCGGCGCGTCTGCCCGCGTGCACCGACGCGTTTCGGTTGGTCGATGGCCACGCCGACGACCTGGGCGGCCTCACCGTAGATGCGTTCGCCGGACGCTGGCTGGTCGGCTACCGGCTAGGCGTGCCCCTTCCGCAGTTGCCGGCCGACCTGGGCTACCGTTCCCTTTACCAGACCCTGCACACTGCCGACGAGGGCGGCAGCGGCCCGCAGTGGGTGGCCGGGGAGCGCGTGGAGGCCCCTTTTTGGGTTGAAGAGGGCGGCGTCCGTCTCTCGGTGGACTTCGGGGCCGGCCTCTCGCAGGGCATCTTCCTCGATCAACGCGACAACCGCGCGGAGTTGCGGGCGCGGGCCAAAGGCCGGGCGGTGCTCAACCTCTTTGCCTACACCTGCGCGTTCGGTTTGGTCGGCGCGTTGGGCGGTGGCACGTCCGTCAACATCGACTTGTCGCGGCGCTACCTCGACTGGGGCCGCCGCAACTACCGCGGAAATGGCCTCGACGACGGGGGACACGACTTCTTGCACGGGGATGCTTTTGCGTGGCTCGCGCGCTTCCGCCGCCGGGAACGCCGTTTCGACGTGGTGGTGTTGGATCCCCCCACGTTCTCGCGCAATCGGGCTGGTCGGATTTTTCGGGCGGAACATGACTACGGCGAGTTGGTGTCGGCAGCCTGCGCCGTGCTCGCGCCCGGCGGAACTCTGCGTTGCGGCACCAACACCCACCGGCGCAGCGCGGACGGCTTCCGGGCGGCGTTGCAGCCCGCGCTGCCCGCGCACGCCCGCTTGACCGCCCGGCCCCTACCCTTCGACTTCGCCGGTTCCGGCCACTTGAAGACCTTCTGGGTCGACCTTTAAGAGGAGCGCGCGTGACTCGCCCACGGAAACCGACCCCGCCCGATTTTGACCGAATCGTCAATTTTTCCTGTTTGACGCTGGCAAAAGGTTCAAGAGTCGGCATTTTCACCGCGTCTCCCCAAAACGACTACCCGTATGGATAGCATGATGCCGAAGCGCCAGGAACTCGAGGAAATCGCCGCGTCATGGCTCTTTCGCGGCTGGCGCGAGCGCGACTTGGACGTCGTGGCCGACTTGCACGCCGAATACTTCATCGACCACTCGGCCGTGGACCGCCGGCCAGACAACGAAGGTTTTCGGCGCGGGATGGAGACGTTGTTTGAATCGTTCCCGGACTTCTCGGCGACGGTGGAAAAATTGATCGTGGACGAGGCGACGTCGGAGGTGGCGGTGCACTGGTCGGCTTCGGCGACTTGCCAAGCCCCTTTCGCCGGTTTTGACGCCGACGGCCAGCCTGTGCACTTCAACGGCATCGAAATCATCCGCGTCGAGGAAGGGCGGATCACGGACCGCTGGGGCGAGTGGAATTGGGAAGACATCATGGCCCAGCTGCGGGGTAGCCGCTATCGGCTGGGCGCGGCCCGGTTCGTGGCGTCTTGACCTCTCACGGCCCCTTCGCGGCCGAGGCCAGCCCAGCGCCTGGGCAGAGCATCCTGATGAGCGGCTCTCCCCCCAAGATAGGCCGGCCTTACCCAAGGCGGTAGACGACCCGGGCTTTGTTCATGTCGTAAGGCGACATTTCCAAGCGCACCCGGTCGCCTGTGGTCAGGCGGATGAAGCGTTTCCGCATCTTGCCGGAAATGTGGGCCAGGACCACGTGCCCATTGGCCAATTCCACGCGAAACATGGTCCCGGGCAGGACGGAGATGATTTTTCCTTCGGTTACAATCGGTGATTCACTCGGCATAAGGCGGGCGCCAGTCGCGCCCCAAAGTTCCCTCTTTCAATGGGTTGTCAACGCGGGTCGACGCCCGCCTCGCCAGAGGCACGCGCGCCGCGGTTGGTCACCGGTTATCTACGGTGTGGCTTGCCAGGATCAACGCCGGTTACACGGTATTTTGTCGGCGTAAACGTTGCGTGCGGGCGCTCCGCGTGAGATGACGTGTAGCACGAGCGCCCGTTCAAACAAAGCGCTTCCCGTTCCCACCATGCGAACCTTGCTTCCCTTGAGCCTCTTTATCGGCACTTTGGCGCTTGCCGGTTGCGACAACCAGACGGCCGAAGGCCGGCGTTGGGACCAAGTGTCCAAAGATTTGAACGGCAAGGAACCCGTGCAGCCCTGGCAGGAGGCGCGGGTGCCGTGGCGCAATGAGCACCACCGCGAAGGGACGCCCTGGTAGCGCAAAGCGCGGTTGCCGGCTTCCGGTTCTCGGTTCCCGGGCGGGAAACCTCCCGCATGCGCCCGGCGGCGGGTAAGGTAAAAAAACCCCTTGCTCCACCAAACGCCCTTCCCGGCAAGGCGGCTTTGAGGAAGCGCGGGCGTCCCGCCCGTAAGGTGGCGCCGACGTCCCGCCGGTAGCGGACAATGCGGCCGCGCCCGTGGAGCCGGCCGCGGCTACCCCGAAGGCGCCTCGCCTTGCCCTACCTGTCGAACCCCGACCGACCGACCGACCGACGAGGGCGAAGATTGCCAGGGCAGCGACCGTGCTCTGAATGTCGAACGTTTGGCACGCCTTGGGTTGGTGATCGCGTCGGTGAACCGTACGAGGAGAGTCGGCCCGTTCGCCCGCGCCTTGACCCTGGGCGGTGCCCTGAAGCAGCCGGGCACGACGTCGACACTCGACTCGAGAGATCTCTGGAACTGAATACGGCGATACAGCCATGCATGGCTTCTTAATGCTCGTTTGGCGACACCGGTCGCGTAAAGAGCCCTCCATCGACCCAGATCGTCTGACCCGTGATAAAGCTAGCCATGTCGCTCGACAGAAAAACGACGGCGAGACCGACGTCACGAGGCGTTCCGATCCGCCCCAACGGCGTGACCTTCGACCACATCCCCGCGTAGTCTTCCAGTTCTTTCTTGGTCCTCTCAACTTCGATCGCTCCGGGAGCCACGCAATTGACCCGGATTTGGTACTGACCCAACTCCACCGCGGCGACTTTCGTAAACATCTCTAGGCCGCCTTTGCTGGCGGTGTAATCCACCAGGTTCCGGAAAGGCCACTTGTTGCATCCCGAGCCGATGTTGATGATGGCTCCTCCGTTCGTCTGCATGCGCAGCGCCGCCAACTGCGTGCAGAGAAAACTTCCTTTCAAATTCGTTGCCAGCACTCGGTCCCAGTCGCTTTCCGGCAGTTCGAGCAACGACTTCCAAGTCTGTATGCCCGCGTTGTTGACGAGAACGTCTAAACTCCCGAAAGCGTCCACCACCTGTTGAATCATCCCCTCAACCTCTGTTCGCCGGGAGACGTCCCCTTTGACGGCAATGGCCTTTCTACCGACCCGCGTAATCTCCTCCACGGCGGACACCGCGCCTGCTGAGTCGTCGTGGTAATTAACCGCCACATCACAGCCGGCTTTCGCCAACTCCAGAGCGATACCGCGTCCCACGCCTGTGCTGGCTCCGGTAACGAGAGCGGTTTTTGACTCCAGCAACCTTTGCATCGCACGAAATTATAGCCCCATCCTGACGGACTGGAAGGGCTTGAGGGTATGGGCGGACCTATCACGTGAGGACTGGAAAGCATCCTCGCATTCGCTTGGCTACCATTTGCCCTTTCGTGCAGAGTTTTGCCTATGCCGACGAGGAG
>CAXUNV010000473.1:0-4115 GCA_964252355.1 uncultured Chthoniobacterales bacterium
CCATTCTTTGACCGCCGACCCGCCCCACTCCCGCTGGGATCGCGCCCTTGCCCCGCGCCTCCGGATCCGTTCGGGCGACACCGTCGATTTCGAGTGCCTTGATTCCAGCGGGGGACAGGTCCACCCCGGGTTCACCACCGACGACTTTTCCCGGATTGACCGCGACCGCATCCACGCGTTGACCGGCCCCGTGCACGTCGAGGGCGCCGCGCCCGGTGACGTGCTGGAGGTCGAAGTCGTGCAGATCGGCACGCTCGGCTGGGGCTGGACGGGCATCGTCCCGGCGCTCGGCTTCCTGCCGCACCGATTCAACGAACGTTTTGTTTTTGTGTGGCGATGGGAACGTGGAAGTGGGGTCACACGGTCGCTCTCGCCCGCGGTCGTTCCTCTGCAGCCGTTCTGCGGCATCATGGGGGTGGCACCGGGGGTGGACGGGACATACCGCACGCGCCCTCCCGGCGTCTTCGGAGGCAACCTCGACGTCCGCCAACTGACGACCGGCGCCCGCCTTTTCCTGCCGGTCCAAAACCCGGGTGCGCTCTTTTCCGCAGGCGACCTGCACGCCGCGCAAGGCGACGGCGAGGTTTGCCTCAACGCCATCGAATGCCCCGGGCACGCCGTCCTGCGGTTCACTTTGCACAAGGATGTTTCCCTCGACGCACCCTTCGCGCGCTCGCCGCCCAGCCGGGCCGAAGCGGGGTCCGACTGGCTTTTCATCGAGTCCGCGGAAGACGCCTTGACGGCCGCGCGCCGTGCCACCGAACGCGCCGTCGACTTCGCCGCGGCAGCCTGGTCGCTCTCGCCCAAACTCGCCTACGTCCTCTGCAGCGTGACGCTGCACCTGCGCGTTAACCAAGTCGTCAACGAGCCGATGATCACGGTGACAGCGGCGCTGCCGGGCGCCATCCTCCCGGAGCCACCCACTGGCCGGGCGTTGGCGGCGTTGCGACCGCTCCCGTCCCGTCCCGCGTGAGCTCGGCGCCCGGCCGCCTCGAGCGCGCGGGGAGGCCTTGACGCCATCGTCGCCGCACCCTTAAAGGGTGGTCGGCATGGCCGCTGTCCCGTCCAAGACCAAAGCACGCGCCGAGGAGGTTTTTCGGATCTTGCGCGCCACCTACCCCGACGCCCATTGCGAGCTCGATTTCACCAATCCTCTGGAGTTGCTCGTCGCCACGATCCTTTCCGCCCAATGCACCGACCGACGGGTCAACCTCGTCACCAAAAACCTTTTCCAGAAGTACCGTACCGCGCGCGATTACGCCGTCAGCGAACCGGCGGAGCTGGAACGCGAGGTGCAGTCGACCGGCTTTTTCCGGGCGAAAGCGCGCAACCTCCGTCTCATGGCGCAGGACCTCGTCGCCAAGCACGGCGGCGAAGTGCCTGCCTCGCTCGACGCCCTCACCGGGTTGCCCGGCGTGGGACGCAAAACCGCCAACGTCGTGCTCGGCAACGCCTTCCATCGCGATGAGGGGATCGTGGTCGACACCCACGTGGGACGTTTGGCGCGCCGACTCCGGTTCACGACCGAGACCGACCCCGAGAGGGTGGAGCGGAGCCTCGTGCGCCTCGTGCCGCGTGCCGACTGGACGATGGTGAGTCACTGGCTGATCTGGCACGGCCGTCGCCGCTGTTACGCGCGCAATCCCGACTGCCCGCGTTGCGAAGTGGCGGGCCTGTGCCCTTCTTTCGGCAAAGCCAACCAGGCATAGAAGGAACGCAAAGAGGGGGGTTGAACAGAAGGTAACGAAGGAAACGAAGGAAGACTGACAAGACGTTCGGCTCCAGGTCCGTGCCGCCCGCCCCTCAGACGCGCACCTTCCTTTTCGGACGGCGCACCATCAACGAGAACCCCTTAGTGATCTTTGTGACCTTCTGTTCAAGTATTTTTCCCCTTCGTTTCCTTCGTTGCCTTTTGTTCAACAACCTTCTGTGGGCAGCCCGAAAAGCCCTGGCCCCCGGCGGGTTCCTGCCTAACACTCTTTGTCATGACGGAGAGAGTGCTGGCCGGGAAGGTCGGGGTGGTGTTCGGGGTGGCGAACAAACGGAGCATCGCGTGGGCCATCGCGCAGGCCTGGGCCGCCGCCGGTGCGAAGCTCATCTTCAACTACCAAGGCGAACGCCTGAAGGAAAACGTCCAAGAGCTCACCGCGACTTTCGGTCCAGACGTGAGCTTGCAGCCTTGCGACGTTTCCCGCGACGAAGAGATCGCCTCGTTCTTTGCCGGCGTCCGGCGGGAAACGGAGCGGATCGACTTGTTGCTGCATTCCGTGGCCTTTGCGCCCAAGGAGGCGCTCGAGGGTGACTTCCTCAGCACCTCGCGCGAAGCGTTCCGGGTGGCCCACGACGTCAGCGCCTATTCGCTCGTGGCGCTCGCCCGGGAAGCCGCCCCATTGATGACGAACGGCGGCAGCATCGTCGCCATGACCTATCATGGTTCGACGAAGGTCGTGCCTCACTACAACGTGATGGGCGTCGCCAAAGCCAGCCTTGAAGCCGCCGCCCGCTACTTGGCCTACGAGCTCGGGTCAAAAAAGATCCGGGTCAACTGCATCAGCGCAGGGCCGGTGCAGACGTTGGCTGCGCGCGGCATCGCCGGTTTCTCGACCATGCTCAAGCACTACCAAGAACACGCGCCCTTGAAGCGGAGCTGCGACCCGGCCGAGCTTGGTCAAACGGGCGTGTTCCTGGCCAGCGACGGTGCCGCCGCCATCACCGGCCAAGTGATCTACGTCGACGGCGGGTACGAGATCATGGGCATGTAGAAGAGAATTGTAGCAATGGTATGAATTGCCTCAATGGCAGCAATGAAGGCGCGGCGATTCGATCGGGCATCCCCGCGTGGGGACATTCGCCTCCCCATTGATCGAATTGTTACAATGGATGCAACTCATGCGATTTCCTCCCGGTACCATTGATGCAATTGGGACAATTTCTCCTCGCCGACCTCCGCCGCGTCTTGCCGCACGGCACGGCTTCCGCTAGCTCCGACGTTCTCGCGGGTCATGCGGGCGACAAATGGTTCGCCACGGGCCAGCCGGAAGCGGTGGTTTTTCCGAAGTCGGCGGGTTCGGGGGGTGCGCGCGGCCCGGGGCCCCCCCCCCCCCCGCGACCCTGCGGTTTGCGGCCGAGCGCGGAATTCCCGTGACCGCCCGCGGCGCCGGTTATGGGTACGTGGGCGGTTGCGTGCCCGTTAGAGGCGGCATCGTGGTCGCCTTGGGAGAGTTGCGGCGCGTCAAAGAGGTCAGCGTCGAGGATGGCGTCGCCGTGGTGGAACCCGGGGTGGTGACGGTCGACCTGCAGCGGGAGGCGCGTCGGCAAGGTCTGTTCTACCCACCAGACCCGGCCAGCCTGAAAAACAGCTCGATCGGGGGCAACATCGCCACCAACGCCGGCGGCCCGCGCTGTTTGAAGTACGGGGTGACGCGCAACTACGTGCTCGGTTTGGAGGTTGCCCTGGCCAACGGAGATCTGGTGCGGGTGGGCGGACGCACGCTTAAAAACAAAACGGGTTTTGATCTGGTCGGGCTCTTCGTTGGTTCGGAGGGCATGTTGGGCTTGGTGACCGAGGCGACGCTGCGCCTGCTGCCACTGCCGCCGGCCCGCGGTTCGATCTCCGCAAGTTTCGCCGGCATCGAGGCCGCCGCGGCGGCGGTGCAAGGGATCCTGGCGGCTGGTTATCTGCCGTGTGCGTTGGAAATCGCCGACCGCTTCACGTTGGAAGCCGCGCGTGCGCACCTCACGGACCGCATCATCCCGGTCGGCGACGCGCACCTGCTGGTGGACGTGGACGGTCAGGAAGGGTCGGTCCGTTCCGAAATTGAGTCGTTGCAGACCCTGATTCGTGCCCTGGGCGCTTTAGCGGTCGAGACTGCCCAAGGGGAAGAAGAGTGCGAGCGTTTGTGGGACCTACGCCGCGGCTTCTCCGAATCCTTGAAGGCCACTGGCTTGAAGAAGCTGAACGAGGACGTGACCGTGCCGCGCGGCCGCTTGGTCGACTTGGTGCGGTTCGCTGGGGAACTGCAACGGCGGCACGGCTACCCGGTGGCCTGCTTTGGCCATGCCGGCGACGGCAACATCCACGTCAACGTGATGGTGCCGGCGCCCACCGCCCCTGG
>CAXUNV010000474.1:0-4111 GCA_964252355.1 uncultured Chthoniobacterales bacterium
CACCGGGACAGACCATTACATCGATTGATCCCCTGTCGCGACCATGCCTGCCAACCCCGACCACCTCCGTCCGCCACCCTCCCCACCGGCGCGCGACCGTCGGCGTGGTTCCGGAAGGACGAACTCCTGCAGCTCGCCCGAGAATGCGGCGCCGACGATTGCGGAAGATTTTTCCTACATCGAGAACGCCTTTCCGGCGACGCGCGCGCTGATCGCATTGGTGGGCCGCATGCACCGCGAGCCGGTCCGATCGCGGGCGCGGTCGGTCGCCAACCTCGAGTTTTACCGCGCGCGGCTGGGTGGTCTCCCACAAGCGGGTTGCCGAAGCGGCCGGGCTCGGCCGCATGGGCATTACCGCAACCTGATTCATCTGCGTTACGGCAGCTTTGTCCTGCTCGGAACGGTGCTCGTCGCGGCCGACGTAGACGAGTTTTCCCGGCCGCTCGACTTCAACCCGCGCCTAGAAGGCAAGCTCTGCGTGGCCGCCTCTCCGGTGGGAGCCATCAAGGCGGACGGGTCCTTCGACTTTTCGGCTTGTTTCACCCACAACTACCAACAGTTCATGGGCGAGTTCGTAAATTGGGTGGAAGACGTGGCCGAGAGCCGTTCGGCGCGCGACTACCGAGGGCCAGTCAGCTATGCGGAAACGGTCACGCGTTGGCAGAGCCTCTCCTACCGACCAGAGTACAACGCCGCTTATTGCATCGCCGTCTGCCCGGCGGGCGAAGACGTCGTGGGCCTTTACCGGTCCGACAAGCGCGCGCACCTTGACGACGGCGTACGCCCGTTGCAGCAACGGGCCGAGCCGGTCTACGTTGCCAAAGGGAGTGACGCAGCCGACCACGTCGCCCGCCGGTTCCCGCACAAGCGGGTGCGTTGGGTGCGGCCGGGCGCCCGCGCGACGTCGATTGCAAATTTTCCGGCCGGTATGCCACTCAGCTTTCAAGCCGGCAAAGCCGCGGGCCTGGATGCGACCGACCGCTTCACCTTCACGGGAAGCGAGACGACCAGGGCAGCCGTGGTCATCCGAGACGCGCGACTCAAAGTCACGGAAGGCCACGGAGGCACGCCTGACCTCCGGGCGGTCGCCGACGCCGAGACCTGGCTGCGCTTTTTGCGCCACGAGGTCTCGATCGTCCGCTGCCTTCTCACCCGCGCCGTCCGGCTGAAGGGGGTGCCGCAACTGCTCGTCGCTTTCGCCGGTGTTTCCCGACTTGAAGGTTGGCTTGGCACGGGTCGGGCCAAAGTGCTTAGGGTCTCTGTGTGGCCCGAAACGTCGAATTCAAAGCCCGCGCCCGTGACCTTCTGAACCAAAGGAAAAAGGCGGAGGCCCTCGCCGGTCAGCCGCCGCAATGTTTGGTCCAAGAGGACGTGTTCTTCCGCGCCGCCCAGGGCCGCTTGAAGCTCCGGATCCTCGGGCCCGACCTCGGCGAGTTGATCGCCTACGAACGGCCTGACCGGGCGGCCGCCAAACTTTCGGCTTACGAGATCTTCGCCACGAGCGACCCCGAACGGCTCCGGACCACGTTGAGTGTGGCGCTGGTCCCCGAGGGGGTGGTGCGCAAGCGCCGCTGGCTCTACCTTTGCGGCCAGGCCCGCATCCACTTCGACGAGGTGGAGGGGTTGGGGCCGTTCATTGAGGTGGAAGTGGTGCTCCGCGAGGGGCAACCTCTAACCGAAGGCCATGAGGTGGCCCAAAGCCTGACGGCTTCCCTAGGGATCGGCCAAGAGGACCTGATCGACGTGGCGTACGTCGACTTATTGCGGGCCGCCTCCGCGGAAAAGGGCGGCGGGATGCAAGGCCTGCCTTAGAACCCTTTTCGCCAGGAAAAAGTGCATCCCTGACGGACCCATGCCGTCTCATGGAGAGGCCCTCCACCCGGGTTTGCGGACCGGGATCCCGTCATCGAGGTGCGAACCCAGACGACTTGGGCCACAGTTCGTTGGATGGAAAAGCGGAGCCACAGTTATCCCGATTTACTTGCAGAGCACGTCTGGCAGCACTGGCGCAAGTCCGACAAAGACCATTTTTGCTTCAAAACCCTCGGGACCCTGGCGAGCTTTCTCAGTTACGCATACCAAGCCAGCCTCCTGAAAGAGGAAGGGCGGGGTGTCGCCTGCCGCTTGGCGCTGGCTCACCCCGAAGACCTGGAACTCGCCCGGGTCAGCCCTTACCAGTACCAGATCTCCCGGCTGCAGTCGCCGCGCCGGTTTGACGAACAGGAGATCCGGCGCATGAGTCCGGCGGCCCGGTTCAATCAAGCCATGATCGCGGTGGCCTGGACACCGGACGTCGGCTTTTACATTGCCGGTCTGATCCAAACCGGGCAATGGTCCCGGGATCTGGTGGTCGACGTCGAGGGATTGATCCACGCGATCCCGCCATGGTTGATCGTTCACGTCCGCGGTCCGGGTAACTTGGTCGTGAACGATGGTGCAGAAAGGATCGCCACGCTGATCCAGGGTCGGATTGAAGGCCGCGGAATCAACGTCTTCAAGTCGACTTGGTTCCGCCGAACCTGTTTTTACGACAAGCCGAGCGCCCCACTGAAGGAAGCGGTGCGCCAGAGCACCAACGTGGAGTTGCTGGACGATTTCGAGCAGAACTACGACACCACGTTTCTCAAGCAGATCATTCGTGCGATTCGCGATCGACGGCACGGCGGGACGCTGGTCTTCGGCAGGGCTTCCACGATGAGACGGTTCCTGGTCCGGGGTGGCGCGATGCGCGTCAAATACCGGGTCGATCAGGAACGTTCTTCGTCGCCGTACCAGTTTTTGGTGACGGACGTCGCCCGGAGGGTTGCCACCATCGCCGCGAATCAGGGCAAATCGACGGTGGGTTGGAATGATTTTCTGCGCTGGAGCGAGTTTTTGCCCTACTCGTTGGCAAGTCGGTACCTCGATTTTTCCCAATGGTACGCGGACATGGCGGCGGTGGACGGCTGTGTGCTGTTGGACGGGGATTTCAACATCTACGGGTATGGAGCGGAGATCCAGGTGGTGGGATCCGACGAGGAAATCGTCTATCAGTCCATGTGTTTGGAAGCAGACAACGTCGAACCGGAATCCGCCGAGCACGCCGGGACTAGGCACCGCACCGTTTACCGGCTGTGTCGTCATTTTAAGGAATGTCTGGCGGTCGTGGTTTCGCAGGATGGTTCGGTCAAGTTCGTGACGAACCATCGCGATCGGGTCACCTACTGGGGCCAGCTCGACTTTTAGCGTTTGCCCTGGCCTTTCGCGGGAAAACCCGGCGGATCTCGCCCGTGAGGGACGCTTCAGTCACTTGCCCGCGGGGTCGACGGTGATCCCGGAGCCGCTGCCGGCCGCGGAGCCTCGCCTCCGTCGGCGGACCGTTCTCACCTTCCCGCTGCTGCCACCCCCGCAGAAGAACTGCTCGCCGCCATCGGACTCAAGCCCCGACACACCCACTCCAGGGGGCATCTCGAGCCTTTCCAAAACCTCCCCCGTTTGAGGGTCAACCCGCCGCAAATCGCTCCCGTCATCGTCCCAGGTGCCGTGCCAGAGCTCTCCGTCGACCCAGGTGACCCCGGTGACGAAGCGGTTGGATTCGATGGTGCGAAGAATCGCCCCGGTTTGGGGATCGACTTGGTGGATCTTACGGTCTTCATACTGCCCCACCCAGAGCGTCCCCTCGGCCCACGCGAGCCCTGAGTTACCACCTTGGCCGCCGGGCGCCGGGATCGTGGCGAGTACGCAGCCGGTCTGCGGATCGATCCTCTGGATGAGGTCTTCGGCGATTTGAAAAAGGTGCTGGCCGTCGAAGGCCGTTCCGGCATGCGCGGCGACCTTGATCGAGCGCAGCGCCTTTCCGCTCGCCGGATCAAACGCGTTCAGCTTGTCTCCGGCCGCAAACCAAACTTGCCGACCGTCATACGTGACTCCGTGCACGCCGTCGACACCCGGGAAAGGTCCATACTCACGGACGATTTCGGCCGCTGCTTGCTTCATCATGCTTGCATCCTAGTCACTCGGGAGTGGAACGGGGAGTAACAAGGTCGTCGTGAATCCCGGCACGGGCGGGGTCAGCCAACGACGAGCTCGCCCGCGACCAGGCGGTCAATCCTCTTGATGGGATTGGCCCTCC
>CAXUNV010000475.1:0-4093 GCA_964252355.1 uncultured Chthoniobacterales bacterium
GGACTTCGGCGGCGGCTCACCCGTGACCGGCGGAGCCGCCGCGTCCCGGCGCCGGGTAAGGTCAGACACCTCTTGCCCTACCCGGCGCTGCGCGCATCGCCCATCGCAAATGCCAAATCGCCAAAGGGCGACGGAAAAGAGCCGCTCAGCGAGACCGCCTCGCGATCGCCACAACCGGCGTCAGGGTGCGGGCAGCACCTCCACCGCCAACTCGCCATCGGCCACCGTTGAGTAAGCGTCGAAGAAGTCCTTCAGGTGCGGCGACTCGAAGTGGGCCACCAGCGCCGGAAAATCGCGCCAAGACTCGAGCAAGACCCAGCCGCGCCGGTCGTCCGGCGAAAGGAAGAAGCGGTAAAACTCGTTGCCTGCTTCGGCGACCGTGCCACGGGTGACCTCATTGGCGAGGATCTGGAATTCCTCTTCGCCGCCGACCGCCACACGCCCGCGGACGATCAGGCCAAACGGATGGTTTTCGGACGGCACGGTGGCGCGAACTTGTTCCAAGACGGGGTGCATGGCCACGGTTAACGTCAGCCCGCCACTTCGGCAAGCGCCCGCCCGGATGTCCCGTCACTACGCCGTTGAGACCAAGCCGCGGAGCCGGGCGGAAACGAACGGGCGTTGCCGGCGAACCTCTCGCCGCCCAAACCCCCATGGAATTCGAACCTTTGCTGGGCAAATTCTTAAAACCGTTCCGCCCCGGGATGAAGGCCACCGTCTCACGGCGGGCGGAACTGGCGACCATCCCGGCCACCATCGAAGTCGGTTCGGAATCGTTTAGCGACGGCGGGTTTATGCCGAAGCGCTGCTCAGCCGAAGGTCACAACGTGTTCCCCTCGCTGTTTTGGAAAAAACTTTCGACGGAGACCGCCAGCCTCGTGGTGCTCGTGGAAGACGTGGATGTGCCATGGCCTCGGCCGCTGGTCCACGCCTGCGTTTACAACATCACTCCCGCGCTGAACGAGTTGCCGGCCGGAGCGATACCTCCGCCCGAATCTGCCGACCGCAAGCCGCACCCGGCGTACTCCGTGGGGAAAAACAGCTTTGGCAAGACTGCGTACCTAGGACCGATGCCGCCGCGCGGTCACGGGCCGCACCGGTACGTTTTTGAGGTGTTTGCCCTGAAGGGCCGGCTGGAGTTTGCCACACCTCCTGGTCGGAAGGAACTGCTCGCGGCCATGCGGGGCAAAGTCTTGGCCAAAGGCGAGTTGATCGGGCGTTACGAGCGGGCTTGAGGCAAGCGCCGGGTTGCCAACGAAGCGTGGGCTCCCTTCCCTCCGTTAGGTTATCGCTGGTAACTTGCCGTTGACAAGTTTTCTGACGTAGGTTATCGACGGTAAGTTATCGAAGTTAATCCTATGGACGCCGTTACTGCTTCCGCCGCTTTTGCCGCCTGCCCGCAGCCCGTCGCCGCTTCGGCCGGTGGTCTTGAATTCATCCCGCGTCGTTCCCCACGGACTTCCCTCGTGCTCGCCGAGATCGCACGCCAGCGGCGTTGGGAACGCCGACGGCGTCGGGAACGGCGCAAGCAGCGCGCCACGCGGCTCTTCGCGCTGCTCACACGTCCCGTCCTGACGGACGTGCCGAGCGTCCTGTTCACCGTCAACGGCCCGCTCGTTTACGCTTCGGCGCGCGCGTGTTAACGTGCCGACACCTCTCCCTGTGAAACCTTCGTACGACGAAACCTTGCCTGCGCTCCCCACCCGAAAGCGGAAAGGGGAAGGCCATGAACGGCGCGAGGAGATCCTCGAAGTGGCCACTCGCTTGTTCGTCGAGGAGGGCTATGAAGCTACCACGATCCGGCGAGTGGCATCCGCCCTCGGCTTATGCTCGACCGCGCTCTACGTCTACTTCCCCGACAAAGACGCCATCCTTCGGGAAATCTGCGCACGGACGTTCACTGAACTGACCCAAAACTGCGGGGCGGTGCGCGATGGCGAGGGCGATCCCGTTTCCAAGCTGGAACGGGCGACTTGCGAGTACATCCGTTTCGGGCTGCGTCACCCTCACGCTTACCTGCTCACCTTTAACGACCCGCACCTGCCCGCGCCTGCGGAGGGTGACCCCAAGTCGTCGGCGGGCACCGATGACGATCCAGGAGAACGTGCGTTTGCATCGTTCCAGAGCTTGGTCCGTGACGTCGTCCAGACGGGCGTCGCGCGCGAGGGAGACGTCGTAGGGTTGACGCAATGCCTCTGGGCGGGGATGCACGGCTTGGTGTCGCTGCTGGTGCTTCGTCCGCATTTTGCCTGGATCGAGCGGGAGGCGCTGATCCGGCGTCACGTGGACTTGTTGTTGCGTGGGCTGTTGCGACCGGACGCGGGGTGTCGGGCTGGGGGGCTCGTGGCCACACCCTCGGTGACGGGTGGGACGCCCGCGCGCCCCTGAAGCCGTGGCGCTCAGCGCGGGGCGGCCGCAGCGAATGGGACGGCGGCGCCAGTCGTTGCCGCGCCTCCGCCCGCATCGCGGCGGGCCTGGACTGGGGTATTAAGTACCCTCCTCTTCCCTTCGTGTCCTTCTTTTCCAACTTTTCCGATAACCGGAAACCGGGAACCCGCGCCTTGCGCGCGCTAGCGTCGACGGCGGCGCAGACCGTCGAAGTAGACAATCACGATGATGAGGACGCCCGTGATGACCCGTTGCCAAAACGAGTTCACGTTCAGCAGGTTGGCGCCGTTGTTGATCGTGGTGAGGATGAAGGAGCCGAGCAAGGGTCCGTGCACGGATGGCACCGAAGAGGCTGGTGCCGCCGATCACGGACGACGCGATGGCCTGGAGCTCCCAACCCTCGGCTTGCGTCGCGTTGCCGATGCCGATGCGCATCGCGAGCAGGATGCCGACGAACGCGGCGCACAAGGCGGACAAGATGTATGCGAGGTAGATCACCCCCTTGGTGTTGACCCCCGACAGGCGGGCCGCCTCCAGGTTTGAGCCGATGGCAAAGAGGTAACGCCCAAACCGGCTATGGTGCAGAAAAACGTAGCCAGGGACGGCGACGACGATCACCATCCAGAAAAGGTTGGGCACCCCGAGGAAGTCTTGCCGGGAGAACGCGGTGAAGGCGTCGTTGGTGATCGAGATGGTGGCCCCGTTGGTGATGAGCAGGCCGATGCCGCGCAGGGCCGTCAAGGTCGCCAGCGTCATGATGAAGGGTGGCAAGCCGAGTTGGCTGATGCCGAACGCGTGAAATACGCCGATGCCGAGCCCGATGAGCATGGTGAGGGCGATGGCTCCCCAGACCGGGAAATCGTGGGTCAACAACCACGCGATGATCACGCTGGTGAACCCGACGACGGCGCCGACCGACAGGTCGATCCCACCGGTGATGATGACGAAGGTCTCGCCGATGGCGAGGATCGCGGTCATCGCCCCTTGGCGCAGCAGGTTGGTGATGTTCTGAACGGTCCAGAAATTGTGCGTGCTGAAGGCCAGCGCCACCCACATCAGGGCCAACAGGCCGAGCAGGGTAAGGCTCAACAGCACGCCGATTTGGGCCCGTTTTTTCGTCTCGGTCAGCGTGACGGCTTCGGTGGCGGGAATGGTGCTCATGCGGGGCCTGTGGGGGGTGGCAGGTGGGCTGCGCTTAAACGCTGATGGCTTCGGTCAGGATGTCTTCCAGGGGTGGTTTGTCAGTCACGTGGCTCGCGACGAGGTGTCCCCGCCGGAACACGTGCAGGGTGTCCGCAAGGTCGTAGACTTCCGGCAAATAAGAGGAAATCAGGATGATGCCCGCGCCGCCCCGCAGCAGCTTGGCGAACAACTTGTAGATCTCGACCTTGGTGCCGACGTCGACGCCCACCGTGGGTTCGTCGAAGATGAACAGCGTCGCACCGTGGTTGAGCCACTTGCCAATGACGATTTTCTGCTGGTTGCCGCCCGAGAGGCTGGAAGCTAAAGCGTCTCGTCCGGCCGTCTTGATCTGCACGTCCCGGATCTGCCCGTCGGCGGCCTTCTTTTCGGCCGCCGGGTTGATGACGGCGCCCCGGGTGAGGCGCTTGTAGATTGGCAGGTTGAGGTTTAAGCCGACGCCGAGGTTTAGGCAAAGCCCTTGGTCGCGCCGGCTCTCCGGGACCAACGCAATGCCCCGGGAGAT
>CAXUNV010000476.1:0-3154 GCA_964252355.1 uncultured Chthoniobacterales bacterium
CAGTGGTAGTAATAGTTTCTGGTGACCGCTTCTCCGGTGTGCCGCCACCGTTTGCAACCCGCCGTCGTGGCGCTCTGTGGCACGGCGGCCGTCCTGCTCTTCATCGGTTGGGCCGGCGACGGACGGTCTTGGGCCGCCACCGGCAGCGTGAGCACGCTCGGGCTTTTGGCCTGCGCCGCGTTCTTTCGTTCCCGGGTCGCCCGAGGTGCACACCGGGTGGCGGGCGCACTGGCTTTCGCCGCGCTGGCCGTGGCGGGTCTGGGGCCGGCCATCTGGCCGAAAACGGGCCGGCCGGGGCTGTCGGTTTTGTCGACTGCCGGCTGTTTCGCCTTCGCCTTGCTCCTCAGCGTCACGAGGCGTGGGACGGCGGTTCGGACGACGCAGGGCTTGGTCTTTGGCGGCGTCACCCTTCCGGCGTTGGCCCTCGTCGGGCACGGTTACGGCGTCGCGTCAACGGACGCCTGGGCGGGTGGGTGTCAGCCGTGGCCGTTCGCTTCGGCAAGTTTGGCGGTGGGCGGCGCCCTGCTTCTGCTGGAACCAGGCCGGGGTGTTTTGACGCGGTTTTCTCGTAAGTCGTGGGGCGGCCGCCTCGTGCGGCGCCTGTTCGCGCCCACGGTGGCCGCCTCGCTCGCGCTCGGGTGGTGGTTTTCGCGCGGTCCAGCGGTCCCAGCCAGCGGCGGCGCAGCCCTGCCGCCGCTGTGGGTTTGGGCGGCACTGTTGCCGCTCGCAACGCACCTGAGCCTGCTCTTCTGGGTGGCGCACTTGGCCGACCGGCGCGAAGCCAAGCACTTGGCGGAGAAAAGCTCGCGGGATGCCCGCATCTTGGAACTCCGTCAGGCCCTGGACGACCTGACCGCCCTGCAATCGCAACTCATCACGATCTGCGCGTGGTCCAACCGCATCAAACCCGGCGACGACGGCTGGGTCACCCTGGAGCAGTTCTTGGACAAACGCCTGCACTTGCGCATCTCGCACGGCATTTCAGACGAGGCCTTGTCGGAACTACTTGGCGGCATCGAGCGGGAGGCCTGGGAAAAGGAGCAGGCGGCGCAGGACCGCGCGTGGGAAAGGGCGAAGCCCCGCCGCGCGACGGAGCCGTGAAGGCCGGCTTGGCGTGGGCGGCGGAGCCCGGCACTCCGCCGCGTAATCTCCGCTTGCATCGGTTTGGGGCCGAGCGAAAGAACGGACGATTCGCGCCGGGAGGGCCGGGCGCGACCGCGAGACCCTATGCAACCCGTCAAAACGTTTAACGTTTCACCCCGTCTGCCGGAGGTTTTGGAGCCGTTGCGCGAACTCGCGCACAACCTTTGGTGGACGTGGGAACCCGATGCCCGCCGGCTGTTCCGGCAGGTGAACACCGGCCTTTGGGAGGCGACCAACCACAACCCGATCCGCGTCTTGCAGCTGTCGCGTCAAGCGCGCTTGCTGGAGTTGGCGGGAGACGAAGATTACCTCCGCGAAATGCGGCGCGTCTGCCAGAAATTCACGGCCTACATGGGCCGGGCGGACACGTACGGCAAGAAGCGGGCGACGTCGCCGCGCATCGCGTATTTCTCCGCGGAATTCGGCTTCCACGAATCGGTGCCGAACTACTCCGGAGGTTTGGGCATCCTGTCGGGCGACCATTGCAAGTCGGCGAGCGACCTCGACCTGAACTTTGCAGCCGTGACGCTGTTGTATCGGCACGGCTACTTCAAGCAACAGATCAACAAAGACGGGTGGCAAGAGGCGGTCAGCCTCAACCAAAACTTCAGTCACTTGCCGCTGCGCGAGTGCCAGGCGGGCGACCAGCCGTTGCTGATTTCGGTCGAAATCTTGGGCCGAACCGTCCAAGCCAGGGTTTGGGAGCTTCAGATCGGGCGCATCAAGCTTTACCTGCTCGACACGGACATCGGGGCGAACGCGCCGGAGGACCGCCTCATCACCGAGCAGCTTTACGGGGGCGACCTGGAGATGCGCATCCGCCAGGAGATCGTGCTCGGCATCGGCGGGGTCCGAGCCTTGGACGCGCTCGGGATCACGCCGGAGGTTTACCACATGAACGAGGGGCACTCGGCGTTCCTTTCCCTCGAACGGATCCGGCAGGCGGTCGGGCGCGGGTCGGCCTACTACCCGGCGTTGCAAGTGGTCGCTTCCAGCAACGTCTTCACGACCCACACGCCGGTGCCCGCCGGCAACGACGCCTTCCCGCGCGAGATGATGCGCCGCTACTTCAGCCGTTATGCCGAGGAGTTCCGGATCTCGTTCGATGACTTCTTCGGGTTGGGCCAACCCTCCGTCAACGCGCCTGACAGCTTCAGCATGACCATTTTGGCGTTGCGCACGAGCCGCCACGCCAACGGGGTCAGCAAACTGCACGGGGAGGTGAGCAAGACCTTGTGGCGGGACGTCTGGCCCGGGATCCCGGTGGAGGAAGTGCCGATCACCAGCGTGACCAATGGCGTCCACACGAAAACCTGGACGGCCCCGGAATTTCACCGCATCTACGAACGGCACCTCGGGCCGGACTGGGAAGAGCACCTGACCGACCCCGAGTACTGGCGCCGGGTGATCGACATCCCCGACGAAGTCTTGTGGGAAACGCACCAGGCGCTCAAGAGTCGCCTCATCGACTTCGTC
This sequence comes from uncultured Chthoniobacterales bacterium, assembly GCA_964252355.1. Taxonomy (GTDB): domain Bacteria; phylum Verrucomicrobiota; class Verrucomicrobiia; order Chthoniobacterales; family JAFAMB01; genus CAXUNV01. Next base: position 2,620 of record CAXUNV010000476.1, read on the forward strand.
CGCGCCCGGCTCCGCATCCAGCGCGCGCGCATCGGCGAGTCGCCCCAGGACCTGCGCAAGATCAACGCGGTGCTCAACCCGGAGATCCTGACCTTGGGCTTCGCGCGGCGCTTCGCCACCTACAAACGGGGCACGTTGCTCTTCAGCAACCTCGAACGGTTGATGCGCCTTTTGCAAAACACCGAACGGCCGGTGCAATTCCTTTTCGCGGGCAAGGCGCACCCCAAGGACGAGCCGGGCAAACGCTTCATCCAAGACGTTTACCACGCGTCGCGTGACGCGGGCCTGGAGAACTCGGTGGTGTTCATCGAGGACTACGACACCTACATCGGCCGCCGGCTTTACCAAGGCGTGGACCTCTGGCTCAACAACCCGCTGCGGCCGCTGGAAGCCAGCGGGACCAGCGGGATGAAGCTGCCGCCCAACGGAGGCCTGAACTTCAGCGTGCTCGACGGCTGGTGGTGCGAAGGCTACAACGGCAAGAACGGCTGGCCCATCGGCCCGGAGATCACGGGCGGTCCCGACGACCTGCAGA
>CAXUNV010000476.1:3164-4092 GCA_964252355.1 uncultured Chthoniobacterales bacterium
GAACACGGTCGATTCCGAGAGTTTGTTCAACATCCTGGAAAACCAGATCGTGCCGCTTTACTACGCGAAGCCCGACGGGCGGCTGCCCATCGCGTGGATCCAGCTCATGCGCGAGTCGATCCGCAGCGTCACGCCGGTGTTCAACACCCACCGCATGGTCAAGGAGTACGCGGAACGGCTCTACGAACCGGCGGCGGCCGCGCACCGCACCTTGGGCGCGAACGGGTGCCGCGCGGCGGTCAACTTGGCGGAATGGAAGCACGCCACCCGGGTCGATTGGCCCAAGATCCGGATCGAATCGGTCGAGACGGGCGAGACGGGCGCTTCCCTCGTCGTCGGTGACGTCCTCCACGTGACGGCGCGCGTCTTCCTGGGCCCGGTGGACACGACGCACGTGCGGGTCCAAGCCTACGTGGGCGCGACCGAGAACGGCGCCTTGCACGACCCGTTCGCGGTCGACCTGACCGACGTCGAGAAGATGGACGGCTATGGCTTGTACTCTTTCCGCGGCTCGATCCCGGCGACGGAGAGCGGCAGTTACGGTCTGAACGTCCGTGTGATCCCGACGCACCCGCACCTAAGCCAAGCCCATGAATTGCGGCTGGTCACCTGGGCTTCTTGACGGGCGCCCGGCCGGCGCGCGTATCCCCGTGCACCCAGGCCGGCCGCCGGCTGGTCTGCGTCAAGGGCCACCCGTGTGACCGATCCGGCGTTCTCCACCTGCTGGAACTCGGGCCGGCACACGCACGGCGCGGCCATGCTCGAGGAGATCGCGGCTTTGGGCTTCCGGCGCGTGGAGCTCGGCCACGGCATCCGCCTTTCCTTGTGGGACGGGATCGCGCGCGCGGCCGCGGCCGGGGTTGTGCAAGTGACCAGCCTCCACAACTTTTGTCCTTTGCCGGTCGAGGTGCGGCACGCCGACCCGGAC
>CAXUNV010000477.1:0-4084 GCA_964252355.1 uncultured Chthoniobacterales bacterium
TTCAGCACCTCCGCCGCCGCCACCCCCTCGGGGTACGGCAATGGTGATTCGGTGACCAGGGCGCGCCGGAGTGGGATCGTGTACATCACGCCCAAGACCCCGCCGACGGCGCAAAGCGCGAACGAGGTCCAGAAGGGGAAATGGGTCCACCACCCGACCATGACCAACCCAGGCAGCACGAAGATGATCGACGAGAGCGTACCCGCCGCCGAGGCGACGGTTTGGACGATGTTGTTCTCCTGGACCGTCGCGCCCCGGAAAGCCCGCAGCACCGCCATCGAAATCACCGCCGCCGGGATTGATGACGCGAAGGTGAGCCCCACCTTCAGCCCGAGGTAAACGTTCGCCGCGGTGAAGACGAGCGTGATGGCCATCCCGAGCAGGACGCCTCGGACGGTGAGTTCGGAACGGCCAGGCTCAGCCGCGACGGGGTGGTGCATTCCCCACCTCTGCCGGACTCCGACCGGTCTGGAAACAGAAAAACCGAGGGCCGGGCTTTGGAAAAGAACCGGCGGGGATTCAGCCGTCGCACGGGGTAAGCGCCGTAGGGGTGGTTTCGATCGGCTCAGACCGCCCGACAGGGGTCTCGTCCCGAAGGCAGGTCTCCTTTGGCGGCCGGGGGGTAACGCCCCACCGTCGTTGCTCGGTGCCGCTGGGTGCCGCTGGGTGCCGCCCGGTGCCGCTCGCTTCAGACCGTGGCCGCCTCTTTCGCGACGCCCCGGGCGTACTCGCGATTCAACCGAGAGATGAACGTCGAGCTGATCTCAGACGGACAGACCGCCTCGCATTCGTAATGGTTGGAGCAATTGCCGAACCCGAGGCTGTCCATCGTGCGCACCATCCTCACGGCCCGCGCCGTCCGTTCCGGCTGCCCCTGTGGAAGCATGCCCAAGTGGGCCACTTTCGCCCCGACGTAAAGCATGGCGGAGGAGTTCGGACACGCCGCCACGCACGCGCCGCAACCGATGCACGCCGCCGCTTCCATCGCGAGGTCGGCGTCGTGCTTGCCGATCGGCAACGCGTTCGCGTCCGGGGCCGAGCCGGTCCGGACCGAAATGTACCCGCCCGCCGCGATGATCTGATCAAGGGCACCCCGGTCGACCGCCAAATCCCGGATGATGGGAAAAGCGGCCGCGCGGAACGGTTCCACCCAGATCGTGTCGCCATCCTTGAACCGCCGCATGTAGAGCTGGCAAGTGGTCTTGGCTTTGCCGGGACCGTGTGCCACGCCGTTGATCACCAGCGCGCACGTGCCGCAGATGCCTTCGCGACAGTCCGAATCAAAGGCAATCGGCTCTTCGCCGGCTTTGTCCAAATCTTCGTTCACGATGTCCAGCATTTCCAAGAACGAAGCTTCGGCCGGGATGTTGCGCGCCTGGTAGTTTTTGAACTCGCCCACGGCGTTCGGGCTATTTTGGCGCCAAACCTTTAATTTAAAGTTCATCACTTGTAGCTCCGCTGCGCCAGCTTGACGTTTTCGTAGATCAACGGCTCGACGTGGGGGGTCGGCGTCGCCCCAGAACCGTTGTAGCCCCAAGCCGCCACGTGGCAGAACTCGTCGTCGTTGCGCAAAGCCTCACCGTCCTCCGTCTGGTACTCCGTCCGGAAATGGCCGCCACACGACTCCTCGCGTCGCAGGGCGTCCAAGCACATCAGCTCCGCAAACTCCAGAAAGTCTGCGACACGCCCGGCGCGTTCCAATGATTGGTTGAACGCTTCGCGGTCGCCCAACACGTTCACGTTTTGCCAAAACTCTTCGCGAAGTGCGGGGATCTGCTGCAGCGCCTCGCGCAGGCCGGACGCATTGCGCGCCATGCCGCACTTGTCCCACATCAGGAGGCCCAGTTCCCGGTGGAAATCCGTCACCGACTTCTTGCCGCGCACCGCCAAGAGCCGGCCGATCCGGTCACGCGCCTCCGTCTCCGCCGCTTTGAACTCCGGCCGATCGGTCGAGACCTTTTTGCCGGTTTGGGTGGCCAGGTAATTGCCCAAGGTGTACGGGATGACGAAGTAGCCGTCGGCCAACCCCTGCATCAACGCGCTCGCCCCCAACCGGTTGGCGCCGTGGTCGGAGAAGTTCGCTTCCCCAAGGACGTGCAGGCCCGGCAGGTTGCTCATGAGGTTGTAGTCAACCCAGAGGCCGCCCATGGTGTAGTGCACCGCCGGGTAGATGCGCATCGGCACCTTGTAGGCATTCTCGCTGGTGATGTTGCGGTACATGTCGAACAGGTTGCCGTACCGTTCGCGGATCGCCTGCTCGCCCAACCGTCGGATCGAATCGGAGAAGTCGAGGTAAACCCCCAACCCGCTTGGGCCGACGCCGCGGCCCTCGTCGCACACCTCTTTGGCGCTGCGTGAAGCGATGTCGCGGGGTGCCAAGTTGCCATAACTCGGGTACTTGCGTTCCAGGTAGTAGTCGCGGTCCCCGTCGGGGATCTGGTCGGGCGACCGATCGTCTCCCTTCCGTTTGGGCACCCAGACCCGGCCGTCGTTGCGGAGCGACTCCGACATCAGGGTCAACTTCGACTGGTAGTCGCCGCTGACCGGGATGCAGGTGGGGTGGATCTGCGTGTAGCAAGGGTTGGCGAAGAACGCGCCCTTCCGGTACGCGCGGTAAGTCGCGGTGACGTTGCAACCCCGGGCGTTCGTCGAGAGGTAAAAGACGTTGCCGTACCCGCCCGTCGCCAAGATGACGGCGTCCGCCGCATGCGACCCGATCTCGCCGGTCAACAGGTCCCGGGTGACGATGCCTTTGGCGTGACCGTCGACGACCACCAACTCCAACATCTCCGTGCGCGGATGCATCTTCACCGCCCCGAGCGCGACTTGGCGGTAAAGGGCTTGGTAGGCGCCGAGGAGGAGTTGTTGGCCGGTCTGACCCCGTGCGTAGAACGTGCGCGAGACCTGCGCTCCGCCGAAGGAGCGGTTGGCCAGCAGACCGCCGTACTCCCGGGCGAACGGCACGCCTTGCGCGACGCATTGGTCGATGATGTCGACGCTGACTTCAGCCAAACGGTGCACGTTGGCCTCGCGAGAACGGAAGTCACCGCCCTTGATGGTGTCGTAGAAGAGGCGGTGGACGCTGTCACCGTCGTTCTGGTAATTCTTGGCCGCGTTGATCCCGCCCTGCGCGGCGATGCTGTGGGCCCGCCGAGGGGTGTCGTGAAAACAGAAACAGCTGACGTTGTATCCAAGCTCGGCCAACGTCGCCGCCGCCGACGCGCCAGCCAGTCCGCTGCCGACCACGGTCACGTCGAACTTACGCTTGTTGTTCGGGCTGACCAGTTTCGAATCGGCCTTGTGTTTCTCCCATTTCTGCTCGAGCGGGCCCGAAGGGATCTTAGCATCGGGAAGCGTAGCCATAGGTCAGTGGATCAGGCCGAAGAGGACGGAGAGGGGAATGGAGGCAAAACCGACGAACGCCACCCAGGCGAGAAGCGTGCCCGCCCGCGCGATGCCGCGCGCCACTTTGCGGTTGTTGAGGCCGAACGTCTGCGTCGCGCTGGCGATGCCGTGGCTAAGGTGCCCGCACAACAGGAAGGTGCCGAGCACGTAAAACGCGCAGATCAAGGGTTGTTGAAACGCCAAAATCTCCATTCGGTAGACGTCGTGGTTGCCGGTGCCGTCGAGGAGGTCTTGGTAGCCGGGGTTCGTCACCTCCAGGGTGAAGTGGAGCAGGTGATACACGACGAAGCAGAGGACGATCAGCCCGGTCACGATCATCGAGCGCGAGGCGGTCGTCGACGCTTGGTAACCGGACCTGGCGTACTTCTTCGGCCGGGCTCGTCGGTTGTGGATGGCGAGCTGGACCGTGGCGACCACGTGCGTGACGAAGGCGGTGACCAGGATCAAGCGCACTACCCAGAGCATCGGCCCGGTGGCGTGCAGGAACAGCGCGTAGGCGTTTAAGCGGACCGGTCCGAGAAAAATGAGGAGGTTACCGGCCAAGTGCCCGAAAACGTACGCCACCCAAATGGCGCCGGTGATGGCCACCACCCATTTTTTGCCGATGGATGACCGGTAAAAAGCGGTGAGCGGACGGGCGGGCGGCTTGCGCGCGGGCGGAGAGGTGACGGCGGCGGCC
>CAXUNV010000478.1:0-4084 GCA_964252355.1 uncultured Chthoniobacterales bacterium
GGAGTGCGCGCCGGGGACGGGGGATCGCGACTGGTTCAACCTGCAGCTGCGCGCAGACGGCGGGAGCGGCGTGCAGCTGAGCGACGAAGAGGTCGAGATGCTGCTGCGGTCGCGTCAGGCGCTCCTGCGCAAGGCCGAGGACGGCAACCGGGCGGTGCAACTGCGGCTTGACCCGGCCTTGGACAATGCGCTGGCGGAACTCGGCATCGCCGCCGCAGACCTCATCAAGCACCCCGAGCGGCTGCACCTCTTGCAGTTGGCGGCGTTGGCGGAGGCGGACCTGTTGCCGGCGGGCGCGCGCGAGATCGTGCGTGCCCGGCTGGAGACGATCCAGACGCGGGTGGAACCGGAGGTGCCGGCCGGGGTGCGCACGACGCTACGACCGTACCAGATAAAAGGATTTCACTTCTTGTCTTACCTCTCCGCAAACGGTTTCGGCGGGATCTTGGCGGACGACATGGGCCTGGGCAAAACGTTGCAGGCGCTCACGTGGTTGCGTTCCCTCTACGACGGCGGTGCGGAAGGCCTTGTGCTGGTGGTTTGCCCGAAGTCGGTGATGACGAATTGGGTGTTGGAAGCCGGCCGCCCCGGGATCGAACTGTCGGCGGCGGTCGCTGCAGGTGTGAACGATCTTCCCGGCGCCAAACTCACCGCGGGCAAGCGCGGCTTGTGGATCGTCAACTACGCGCAACTGCGCCTGACCGCCGATGCGCTGGCGAGTTTGTCCTGGCTCGCGGTTGTGTTCGACGAGGGTCAAAACCTCAAAAATCCGCAGGCGCAAACGGTCAAGGCCGCGCGCCGCCTCACCGCGCGACACAAGGTCGCGCTGACGGGCACGCCGATCGAGAACCGGCTCCTTGACCTCTGGAGCTTGCTGCACTGCGTCATGCCCGGGGCGCTCGGCACGCAGGCGCGGTTCAAGCGTTCCTTTGACGAAGGGGCGGACCCGACGTCCCGGCGGCGCATCTCCGGGCGGGTGCGCCCGTTCCTGTTGCGGCGGACCAAGGAAGAGGTCGCGCTCGAGTTGCCGCCGAAGGTCGAGGAAGAGGTGTATTGCACGTTGGAAGGGCGTCAGAAACGGTTGTACGACGCGGAACTGAAACTGGCCCAGGCGCGCCTCTTGACGTTGCAGACGGCCGCGGCGCTCGACCAAGAGCGCTTTCACCTGCTCACTTCCCTGCTGCGGTTGCGGCAGATTTGTTGTCACCCGGCCCTGGTGGATCCGGATGGCGAGCACCAAGGGTCGGTGAAGCTCGACGCCTTGGCGGAAATCCTCGACGCGACACAAAGCCAAGGTCAGAAGGTGCTGGTCTTCAGCCAGTTTGTGGAACTGCTCAAGTTGACCGAGCGTTTCCTGAAGGAGCGGGACCTGCCGTCGTACAGCCTGACTGGCAAAACGAATCGGCGTCAGGAGATTATCGATCAGTTTCAGGCAGACCCGAATCCGGCGGTGTTTTTGATTTCGTTGAAGGCCGGGGGCACGGGCTTGAACCTGACCTCGGCAGCCTACGTGGTGTTGCTCGACCCGTGGTGGAACCCGGCCGTGGAAAATCAGGCGATCGATCGTGCGCACCGGCTGGGGCAGACGGAGACGGTGTTCGCCTACCGGTTGGTGGCGCGCGACACGATCGAAGAAAAGATCCGGTGGTTGCAGCGCGAGAAGCGCGAACTCGCGCGCGACGTGTTGGGTGAGGAGGCGTTCGGCCAGGCGTTGACGTTGTCGGATTTCCGGTTCCTGCTGGCAGAGCCGGAGGGGAAGGGAATTGCCATGATTGCGCAAGATCGCGCGTGATTGCGCAAGATTGAGGGACGGACAAGGCGCGTGGGTGACCGTTGGTGGTTGGGTCAAGTCGCCCAATGCAAACCCGGGAGGGCCGGTGCTCCCCGCCCGCAGCGCTACGGCTGCGCCTCAGCGGCGGTGACGCACGTTCGATCCTCCGCGCAGCGTTGCGGGCCGGGCGCCACCGCCGACGATCGATGGTCGTCAGAGGATGGGTGGGGAGGGATCTCACACGGCGCCACGGCGGAGGACGGAAAACATCACGCAACGACGCCACGACGCAAAGGGTCGACGGCGGGAACAGCGGCCGCGCTTGGGCCGACTGCGTCCCGTCTGGCCTTTGTCATTTGCCATTTGCCATGCGCGCAGCGCCGGCCACCCCGCCACGCGCATCGTTCGACGATTGTAAAAGCATCGTTTGACACCCGGCCCCATCCGGATTGTCTGCTCCCCATGGAATACAGGCAGCTCGGCGGTTCGGGTTTCAAGGTTCCGGCGTTGACGCTTGGGACGGGCACTTTCGGCGGCAGCGGCCCATTGTCCGAAGCGTTCGGCGGCACCGGGGTGAAGGAGGCCACGCGGCTGGTCGACGTCTGTCTCGAGGCCGGACTGACGATGTTTGACAGCGCCGACATCTACTCGGACGGGCAAGCCGAAGAGGTTTTGGGGAAGGCCATCGCCGGCCGGCGTGACGAAGTCCTGATTTCGACGAAGGCGACGTTCCGGCGGGGCGACGGGCCGAACGACGTCGGCTCGTCCCGTTGGCACCTGACCCGCTCGGTGGAGGGGAGTTTGCGCCGGCTCGGCACCGACTACATCGACCTGTTCCAGTTGCACGGTTTTGACGCCCTGACGCCGGTGGAGGAGACGCTGAGCGCCCTGGACGACTTGGTGCGCGCCGGGAAGATCCGCTACCTCGGTTGCTCTAACTTCTCCGGGTGGCACCTGATGAAGTCGTTGGCGGTGGCCGATCGGTACGGCTGGTCGCGTTACGTCGCGCACCAAGCCTACTATTCGTTGGTCGGGCGTGCGTATGAATGGGAATTGATGCCGTTGGGGCTCGACCAAAAGGTCGGCGCCGTGGTCTGGAGCCCGTTGGGTTGGGCGCGGTTGACGGGCAAGATCCGGCGGGGTCAACCCCGGCCCGAGAGGAGCCGGCTGAACTCGCAGGAGATCGTCGATAACGGTCCGCCGGTGGACGACGAACACTTGTACCGGGTGGTTGACGCACTGGACGGGGTCGCCGCCGAGACTGGCAAGACGGTGCCCCAAGTCGCGATCAACTGGTTGTTGGCCCGGCCGACCGTGTCGACGGTGATCATCGGCGCGCGCAACGAGGAGCAACTCCGGCAAAACCTCGGCTCGATCGGTTGGAGTTTGTCTGCGGAGCAGGTGGGGAGGTTGGGTGCGGCGAGCGAGACGCCCCTCGCCTACCCGTACTTCCACCAACGGGGATTCCCGGAACGCAACCCGGCGCCGGTGTGACGGCAGGCGCACGCCAGGGGGGATAGTCCCACGCAGCGCCACGGCGGGCACGGCGGAAAAGGGGGGTTGAACAGGAGGACACGAAGGTCACGAAGGGAAAACGGTGGGGAAACGTCCTCACGCCACGGCGCCACGACGCGAGGAGGGGTTTGGGCGTTGGGCGTTTCCATTTCGGGGCGGCTCGCCGGCACTCCTTTGGCCTTTGGCCTTTGGCCTTTGGCCTTTGGCCTTTGTCATTTGGCCTTCCCCAACCGTGCGGCGACGCTTTCGTGGCGGGCGAGGAGTTCCGAAAGATTCAGCCCGGGAATGACGCCATCGCGGACCCGCACCCGACCGTGGACGACGAGGTGCCGGACTTGGCGCGGCGCGCAGAGGAGCAGGCCGTCGACCTTGGCGTGCGCGCCGGAGCTGGCGAGATCGGTGGCGGGAAAGATGGCGAGGTCGGCGCATTTGCCCACTTCGACCGACCCAAGGTCCCCTTGCCTGCCGAGGTTGCGGGCACCCGCGACGGTGGCGATTTCCAGGGCGGTGCCGACGGTCATGGCTCCAGCCCCTTCGACGACCCGGGTCAGGAGCAACGCTTGGCGCGCCTCCGCCAACAGGTTCCCAGAATCGTTGGAGGCGCTGCCGTCGACCCCCAGGCTCACGGTGATCCCGTGGGCGCGGCACCGGTTGACGGCGCAAACGCCTGACCCCAACCGCATGTTGGAGCTGGGGCAATGGGCGATCCCCGCCTTTTGCTGCCCGATCCGGCCGATTTCGTCGGGCTCAAAATGGATGCCGTGGGCGTACCAAGTTTGGTCGTCCGCCCACCCGCAC
>CAXUNV010000479.1:0-4065 GCA_964252355.1 uncultured Chthoniobacterales bacterium
GCCGAGTCGCACCTCAAGGTTTTCACGCGCAACACGGGGCGAAACGCAAGACCTACCTCTACCGGGTTTGGTTAGCAGACCAACTGCACCCGCTTGAGGTCGGGCGCGCTTGGCATTTCCCGCGGCCCGTCGGCTGGCCCACGCTGACCTCCCTGGCGGCGAAGCTCGTCGGCACTCACGACTTCGCAGGTTTCGCCGCCCAGCGTCATCAGGTGGAGCGCAGCACGGTGCGCACGCTCTTCGCCGTGAGCGTTCGGCGCAGCGGCGCTTTGCTCAGCCTCCGCTTCACCGGGAACGGTTTCCTCTACCGGATGGTGCGGCTGCTCACCGGCAGCCTGCTGCAGGTCGCCGCGGACCGCAAAGAGGAGCGTTGGTTCATGGACCTGTTGAACGGCGCCCAAGGGCGGAAAACCAACCATTGCGCCCCGGCCGACGGTTTGTACCTGGCATCCGTGCGGTACCGGTGAGGAGGAAAGGGTCCGAGTTTGGCGTCCCGCGTAACCGTCACCCGCCGCCCCTTTGGGGCGAAACGCGGCGGCGCGCCCCAGGGTGCCCGACCGCCTTTCATCGCCCGTCGTCCGCTAAACAGCAAACCGCGAACGGCAAACGTTGCACCCCACGGCTCAACCAGAGACCCGCAACGCCCTTCACCCCCCGATTTGAACAAAGCTCCACCTTCACCGACGTTTGTTCCCTGCCGCCATGGTATCCGACTTTGTCCTGCGCCCCGTCCAAGAATCGGACCTGCCGAGCCTACGGCGTCTGGCGGAATCGATCCGGGACGGGATGACCTCGTTGCCTCCGCAGGAGGACGCGTTGAAGGACCGCATCCACCACTCGGAAAGGTCTTTCGACCACCGGGTCAAGACTGCCGGGGGCGACCACTACCTTTTTGTGCTCGTGCACGGCCCAACCGGGGAGGTCGTCGGCACCTCGGGCATCATTGCCCGGGTCGGCGGTTTCGATCCTTTCTACACGTACGAGGTTCGTCCGGAACGGTTCACCCACCCCGCCCTCGGCGTGGAGAAAACCATGGACGTGCTGCACCTCAAGCTGGACCACAAAGGTCCTTCGGAGATGTGCAGCCTCTGCCTGAAACCGGAATACCGCAAAGCCGGGCTCGGGCAACTCCTCTCCCTCAGCCGTTTTTTGTTCATGAGCGCCTTTCCGCAACGGTTCGCCGACCGGGTGATCGCCGAACTCCGCGGATGGACGGACGACACCGGGCTCTCCCCTTTTTGGGAGGCCATCGGGCGACACTTCTTTCACGGAACTTTTGCCGAGGCCGACTTCTTGAGCGGGATCGGCCAAAAGGATTTCATCCACGACCTGATGCCGAGATACCCCATCTACCGGGCCATGCTGCCGCCCGAGGCGCAAGCGACCATTGGACGGGTGCACCGCGACGCCGAGCCGGCCCTCCGCATCCTGCTCAAGGAAGGGTTCCAGCCCTCCAACGAGGTCGACATCTTCGACGCGGGTCCCCTGCTGCGGGCCCAACGGTCGGAGATTCGGACCTTGCGCGAGGCGCGCACGGCGGAGCTGGCGGAAGTCCGCAGGTTCGGAGCCGGCGAAAGCACCCACTTGATCGCGCATTTCTCCCTCGCGTTCCGGGCCTGCCTAGGCCCGGTGCAAACCCTGGACGACGGCACCTTGGCGGTAACGCCGGACACGGCCAAGCGCTTGGGGGTTCAACCCGGCAACCGCGTCATCCATCTGCCGCTCGGGGCGAGCGCCCGGGTGATGATGGCGGCGGGTGAGAGATTGGGAGCGGAGGTGTAGAAGCCGGAACGCGGAACGCAAAACTCGGAACGCGGAACCCCCTTTTGTACCAAGAAGTTAACTTCGACGGGATCGTCGGCCCCACCCACAACTACGCCGGCCTGGCGTTCGGGAACCGCGCGTCGATGGGGAACCGCGCGTCGGTCTCCCACCCGCGCGCCGCCGCACTCCAGGGCCTGGGCAAGATGCGGGCCGTGGCGAACCGGGGCGTGCGGCAGGCCGTTTTGCCTCCCCCGCACCGTCCAGCGGTCTGGGCTTTGCGGCGGGCCGGCTTCACGGGCGACCGCACGCGCGTGCTGGAGACGGCCTTCCGCGATGCGCCCGAATTGTTCGCCGCCTGCCACTCGGCTTCCGGCATGTGGACGGCCAACGCCGTCACCACGACCCCGAGCTTGGACGCTGCCGACGGCCGTCTGCACGTCACGCCCGCCAACCTGATGACGCAGTTCCATCGTTCGCTGGAAGCGGCGGAGACCGCGCGGTTCTGGCGCACCCTGCTGCCCGACCCAGACCGTTTCGTGCACCACCCGCCGCTGCCCGCAAACCTCGTGTTCAGCGACGAAGGTGCCGCCAACCACACCCGACTCGCCCCAAGTCACGGTCGCCCGGGCCTGCACTTGTTCGTGCACGGCCGCAGCGGGTTCGAACCGTTGTCGTGGAAGAGCTTCCCGCGGCGGCAAACGGCTGAAGCCGCGCACGCCGTGGCCCGCACCCACGGTTTAGACCAGGCACGCACGGTGCACGCCCGCCAGAGCCCGACGGCCATCGAGGCCGGGGCGTTCCACAACGACGTGATCGCGACGGGCAACGAGCGTTTGTTGCTTTATCACCGGGACGCTTTTGCCGACGGGGCCGAAGTGGTCGCGCGCCTGCAGGAGGCCTATGCCGACCTCGACGCAGACCTGCCGCTGCTGCTCCGAGAAGTCGCGGAGTTCGACCTCGCGTCAGCGATCAGTTCCTACTTTTTCAACTCGCAGCTGCTCACCCTGCCCGACGGCTCCGTCCTGCTGCTCTGCCCCGAGGAGTGCCGGGAAGATGCAGCCGTCGCGCGCACGGTGACGACACTCGTCGACGATCCTGGCGTACCCATCGGTGGCGTGGAGTTCCTGAACCTGCGTGAAAGCATGCGCAACGGCGGCGGCCCGGCGTGCCTCCGCAATCGGGTGGTGATGAACGCGGAGGAAATCAGCGCCGTCGCCGGCCGCATCTTTTTCGATGACGCGCTCGGGGACGAACTTGAGGCGTGGGTGCGCAAATGGTACCGCCCGGAACTCTCCCTAGACGAACTGCGCGACCCGGCATTACCGGAGGAAGTGGAAGGCGCCCTCAACGAGCTGTCAGGAATCTTACGGCTCCCTTCCTTGTACGCCTTTCCACGGGACCCCACATGAACGCCCGAGAATGGCTCGAAGGAGAAAGCGGCGCGATGGTGGCGCTCGCGCGCGGCCTCTCCGACATCAACTCCGGCACGGGTAATTTGCCGGGCGTGCACGCGGTCGGGCAAGAACTGCTGCGGACCTTTGCGGCGCTGCAACCGGATCGTTCGGAGACGCTCCTGTTGCCGGACGCGACCTCACCCGACGGCCGACCCTTGTTCGTGCTCCGTAAGCGCCCCGAAGCTTCCCGCCGGGTTTTCCTGTTCGGTCACGCCGACACGGTGTTCGGACCCGACCACCCGTTTCAGAAGAGCCGCGCGCTCGACGGTGGCCGGATCGGGGGCCCCGGCCTGTGCGACATGAAGGGCGGCTTGGTCGTGCTGCTTTACGGGTTGTGGGCCTGGGAACGGTTTGGGCCGACCCAGGAACTCGGCTGGACCGTGGCCATCAACACCGATGAGGAAGTCGGCTCGCCGTCGTCCGCGGATGAACTGGCCCGCTTGGCCCAGGGGCACACCCACGCCTTCGGCTTCGAGCCGGCGCTCGCCTCCGGCGGCTTGGCCGCGCGACGTCGCGGGTCGGGCACCTTCACCTTGCGCTTCCACGGGCGCGCGGCCCACAGCGGCCGCAACCCACGCGACGGGCAGAACGCTTTGGTACCCATGGCGCAATTCATCCTGCATTGCCAGGAGTTGAACGCTGCCCATGATTCCTTGTTCTTCAACCCGGCGGTGGTGACCGGCGGCGAAGCGGTGAACACCGTACCTGACTCTGCGACCTGCCGCGTGAACGTCCGCACCACGGTGCTAGGGGACGAGGCCTTGGCGTGGGACGCGTTCTCCGCCTTCGCGGAAACCCTGGCGCGTACCTCCCCGTTCCGGGTGGAAGTCGAGGGCCGGTTTGGGGC
>CAXUNV010000480.1:0-4059 GCA_964252355.1 uncultured Chthoniobacterales bacterium
CGACCCTTCCACCACGGCTTTTTCCAACTCGACGATGCGCAGGATCGCCAAGGCGATTTCCTCCTCTTCCACCACCACCAACTCGTCGACGAGGTCGCGCGCCAGCCGAAACGCGTTCGCGCCGACTTCGGGCACCGCCAGCCCATCGGCCAGGGTCGGTCCGTTGGTCACCGCCACGGGGCCACCGTGCTCCAGCGCCTGCCGGAAACTCGGCGTCAGGGCCGCCTGGACGCCGACCACCCGCACGCTGGGCCGCAAGCTTTTGACGGCCAGCGCCACCCCGGCGATCAGGCCTGCCCCGCCCACCGGCACGATCACCGCGTCGAGGTCGGCCACTTGGTCGAGGATCTCCAAACCCATGGTACCCTGGCCAGCGATGATGCCTTCGTCGTCGTAGCCGTGAATGTAGGTGAGGCCGCGGGCCAGCGCTTCCTGATCGGCCCGCGCGCGCGCTTCCGCAAACGAGCTGCCTTCCACGATGACCCGTGCGCCCAAACGGCCGCAGGTGCTGATCTTGACCAAGGGCGCCGTCTCCGGCATCACCACGGTCACCGGGATCCCCAGCAGCCGACCGTGGTAGGCCAGCCCCAAGGCGTGGTTTCCGGCTGACGCCGCGATCACGCCCGCTCCCCTGCGTTCCGGCGTCAGGAGCAGGAGGGCGTTGCGCGCGCCACGTTCCTTGAAGCTGCCGGTGCGCTGGAGGTGATCGAGTTTGCAGAAGACCTGCGCGCCCGCGATCTCGCTCAGCGCAACCGAGTGTGGACAAGGCGAGTAGTAGATGGCGCCGGTGATCCGTTTTTTCGCCGCCTGCAGGTCTTGGAGGGAGATCATGGCTCGGTGGATTGGCCGTTGCCCGAGGAAAAGAATTGCGGAAAGCTTCGCCGGTTTTTATGAACGCGCCACTTGCCCGTTTGCTCGACCTGGACGGCGCATGGCCTGCCGACGTTCTCGGCCGCGAAGCCTACGTGGACTGCCGGGAGTGGGGAGCGCGGCTACGCTACTGCGCGCCGGCAAGCGTGGTGGAGCGTTTCTGGGCGGAGACGGCTTCTCGGGTGACCGCGTACACGTTGTTTGGGTCTGGCGACTTCCACCACCTTTCAGCGCTTTGGCTCCGCCCTTGGCAACATCCATTCACCCTCCTCGCCTTTGACAACCATCCCGACTGGGACACCCGGCCGCCCGCGTGGTGCTGCGGCACTTGGCTGAACCGAGCCTTCAAACTCCCGCACCTGCAACGGGTCGAGGTTTGGGGATGCGGCAATTTCGAACTGAACCCGCCGCACCGTTGGTTCGGTAACCAGCGGGCCGTGGCCAGTGGCCGGCTCTCTTTAAACCCGTGGCGGGAACGGCTCGGCGCCTCCGCCCAACGCCGATTCTCCGGCATGGTTGCGGCGGACTGGCGGACGCGGTTCCAGGAAGCGGCCGCGCGGTTGGCAGGAGCCGATGTCTACGTGACGCTCGACATGGACTGCCTGCGCGACGACGAAGCGGTGACGGACTGGGAGCAGGGACTTTTCCGCGTCGCCGACCTCGTCTGGGCTCTCGGGGTGCTGCGGGACGCTTGTCGGGTCATCGGCGGCGACCTTTGCGGCGCTTCGTCGCCTGCCGCTTACGTGCGGTGGACGCAACGCGTCAACGCCCGCCTGGATCACCCGAAAAAGGCCGCGCCGGCATCTGCGGAAGCGCAGGCCACCAACCTCCGCGCCTTGCGCGCGCTTTGGCCGGCGCTGACCGGAACCGCGTGAGGGACCGAGCGGGACCGGGCGGGACCGGGCGGAGAAGCCATGACGGGGCCAGGCGAGGGACATCACCCGCCGCCGGGCTGCGTTAGGGCATGAGCATGGCGGCACCGGCGATGGCTGCCCAGCTACCGGCGTCCCGCCCGTGCCGAAGCGGCCGCCTAGAGACTAGGGCGTGTCAGCACCGATCCCGCGTCGATCCGAAGTAGGAAACGCCCAACCTTTCGTCCCGCTCAGCTGAGACTGACCAGGCTCGTCCCCAGGACGATGAGCACCAAGCCAACCCAGAGGCTTGGCGACATACGCTCTTTGAGAAACACCGTGGCGGCAACCACGAGGATGATGCGGTCAAAACCCTCGAACGGGTAAAGGTAGCTTAACTCAAAACGTCTCAGGATCCCCAACCAAAGAAAAAAGCCGGCCGTCATGGCGGCCACCCCGGCGGCGATGCCCAGGCGGCGACGGTGCGGCGCGATCCCCTCCCCACCCATGGCGCGCTTGAAGAAGACTTGGCCCACGATCGTGCAGCTCTCCGACAACATCAGCAGCAGAAACCACGCGAGCGTCACAGGCGATCCTCCATCCTCGCCAGAGGCCGGGCGATGACCAGCACGCCTGCCGTGACCAAAGCGATCCCAAGCCAGCGGATGGGGGGCACCTGTTCGCCGAGGAACCACCAACAGCCGATCGGCACCAAGATGTAGGTCGCCGCGCTCAAGTTGAAGGCGACGAGGAGCGGCAGCGACCGAAGGGCATTCAACCACGAAACCAAGCTCGTCAGCGTCGCCACAATGCCGGCCCACAACGCCCAAGAGGTGAAAAGCGACGCGCTGAGGCCCACGCCACCCTGCTCGCCGCCGCCCGTTGCCACCTTAAACAGCACTTGGCTGGTGGAGGAAAGCACCACGCTCGCCGAAATCAACAGCAAGGGATGCACCTTCTGCCGCGACGGAAGTTGGCCTGAGCCGCTTCCTTGCCGCTCAACCGGAGATGGGGTTGGCAAAGCGGCGGATCCTTTGGGCACAGCGAAACTCTTTTCCCGGGGGGCGTTGCAAGTCTTCCGGTTTCCCACTAGCGTGTCAAACGGGATATGAAGATTTTCGCCCACTCGTCTAAAGATTGGATTCCGGTGGTATCGCAATTGCTGCACACCGCGTACCTCGTGGCATTGTTCCTGGCGTTCCCGCACCTGCCGTGGTGGGCGCTGGTCATCCTCGGCCTGATCTACTCGATCAGCATCTCGTGGAACATCAACGGAATCGCGCACAATCTCATCCACAACCCGTACTTCACGTGGAAGCCGCTGAATTGGGCGTTCAGCTGGCTTTTGTCGGTCACCGTCGGCTTCTCGCAACAGTTCTACGAGGTTTTTCACAACAAACACCACCAGGGCAACGCGGACCGACCCGACGAGCACGGAGATACCGTCGACCTCATCTCCATTTACCGTCACGGGCACGATGGCGAACCCGAAAACCCGTGGACCTACACCTTCCTTAGTTTCTTCCGCGACGACCCGATGCCGATCTTTAAGGAACTGAAGCGGCGCAAACCGTTCACCGCTTATTTTGCAGTTTTCGAGATCGCCTCGTGGGCCGCGCTCTGCCTTTTGGCTTTCCTGATCAACTGGAAGTTCATGGCCTTTTACCTGCCATTTTATTACTTCGGCCATTGCCTCTCTTACCTGAATGGCTACTTCCTGCACTACGGCGGTAATCCGGACGAGCCGATCGCCTGGGGGGTCAGCAGCTATAACAAGTTTTACAACTGGTTGTGGTTCAACAACGGCTACCACGCCGAGCACCATTACAAGCCGAAGGTGCACTGGACCAAAATGCACGACCTACACGAGCGGATCCGGGCACAACAACGCGCCGCCGGGGTGCGGGTGATCCAGCCGCCGCACGCCCTCGGTTTCCTCGATCCGGACCTGCCGAAGCGGAATTCCACGTCCGGGGTCAAAGAAGGCGTGGGCAGCGTGCCCGAGGCGTCGTAACGCGGGCCACCGAACGCAAGAAGGACTTTTGAAAAGGCCGGGCGAAGCCGCCCGGCCTTTTCTTTTTGCCACCGGACCTAGAGGATGCTTCCGCAGCTCCGGCACACAGAGTGGCCTGACCCTGGCGAACGCCCAGCGAGCGCCGCCGGTGATGGTCCTTGCCGAGCGACGAGGGTAGCGGCGGACGCCTGGCGCTGCGCGCATCGCAAATCGCCGACGGCAGATCGCCAACGGCAGATCGCCAACCGGGAGGGCCGGGCGCCACCGCCGACGAAAGGGGCGCGTCGGGGTGCCAGAGCGGCAGGCGAACCATGGGCGTATCGC
>CAXUNV010000481.1:0-4030 GCA_964252355.1 uncultured Chthoniobacterales bacterium
CCTGTGGACAGTGCGCGCGCCGCGGTGTTGGGACGGTACCCAAGTTGCCTCACCGCATGCTGCACCCGCGCGAGCAATTGCGGACTGACGTTTGGATTGCCGTTGAGCACCCGGGAAACCGTTTGATGGGACACTCCTGCCAGTTGAGCCACGTCGACCATCCTCGGGGCGGGGCGCGGTTGGTTGCCATCGGCGCCTCGCGCCTTTCTGACGCGAAGCGCCTTCGCCCAGGTTTCGTCGTTAACTTTCGGTCGCCGGCCCATCAGCTCCAAATCAGGGGCCGATGTCCATCGTCGTACCCCTTCCGGGGGCAGGTCGCGGCTGCGCCATTCCGGACCAAAGCCCGTCGTGCGCCACCAGCGGTTGGTGTGGTTGGAATCGTCATACTTTCAGGGTAGCGACCCAACCGACTCCCGCCAAGCCTAGGCGTATGCGTTTGTCTCCGGCTGGCGGTGAAACGGCCGATTCAGCATGCGGTCAACGGTCAGGTACGCCAACGCCTGGATCGTTTGGGTGGGGTTGTAGCCGTGATAGCCAGGAAACTGACCGCCGCCGATGACGAACAGGTTTTCGCATTCGTGTGAATGGCCGTAGACGTCGACGACGGAATTCTCCGGGTCCTCCCCCATCCGGTGCGTGCCGACCTCGTGCGTAGACAGGTGGTATTCCGGTGCGGTGGTCTCCTCCCATTGCGTCGTCAGATTCATCTCCCGGGCGATCTTGCGCTTTTGCTTCAGGAGGAATTCGACGCCGCGCCGGTCTGCCTCGCTCCAGCCATGCGTCATGCGCAGCGCAGGCTGTCCGTACTTGTCTTTCTGGTGAGGATCCAGATCCACGTAAGTCTCTCGGGTCGGGATGTTGGCCGTCTGGGAATACATCGCCCAAACGTGGCGGTAGTTGTCCCTCATCCAATCCCGGAAGCCGGCCCCCCAGCGGGGCGCGTCTCCGGGGAGCGACTGCGCGATCTCGAGCGGCTGAAAGTCGCCGCACCAACTGATGATCGGCGCGCCCCACAGCACCGTCGGGTCGTAGTCGTGGACGAGTTCCCCGCTGAAATCCTCGATGGCTGTCGAGGCGACGAGGGGTCCCATGAACGGGTTGGACGACTCCGGGGTGAGCCCCATGAAAAACCCAAACGCGTGGGTCATGTAATGCTTGCCGACCTGGCCGTTTCGGTTGATCCCCGAGGCGAGCAGGAGCCGCGCGTTCTCCAGCGCGTAGCAAGCCACGACCACCCGGTCCGCTTCAAGGTCGACCGAGCGCCCCTGAGGGTCGAAGTAAGAGACTCCGAGGACCCGGCGGCCGTCGTTGGAGCGGTTGATTTTGTACGCCCGGCAAAAATCGCGGATTTCCAGGTTGCCGCTCGCCAAGCCGGCCGGCAAGGCAGCGACGTGGGTGGACGTCTTGGCGTTGACGTGGCACGGATAACCGTGGCAGAAGCCGCAGTAGGTGCAGCCCGAACGGTCTTTGAAGGGTTCCGAGGCGATGGCCGCTGCGGTTCGGAACGGGTGGAAACCCAACTTGGTGCAAGCCTCGGCGAACCGCTGGTCGGCCGGCCCTTGGCGCAGCGGCGGCATCGGGTAATCGCGACGGCGAGGCGCTTCCCAAGGGTTGTCGCCCTTTTGTTTCTGACCGAAGAAGTTGCTGCCACGGCCGGAGATCCCGAGCTCCCACTCCACCCGGTCGTAATAAGGTTCCAGGTCTTGGTAGCTGAGCGGCCAATCCTCCAAGGTGCTGTTTTCGGGCAGTGCCTTTTTGCCGAGCCGTTCCTCGATGGTGCCCTTCATCCGAAACTCGCTTTCCCGGAACCGCCAGCACGCCCCGCCCCAGTGGATCGACCCGCCTCCGGTGCCGAGCGACGGGGCCAAGTGCAGCGGGTTGGCCGTGCCCAGCGGCCCGGAAACCCAAGGCAACAGCGTTGCTGCATCCTTGTCTTTCTCGCGCCACGTCATCGGGTCCGTCGACATGTGCGGGACGATCGCCCCGCGCGCGTAGTAGCGGATCTCGTCGAACTTGAGCTGGAAATCCTCGTCCGAATAACGGGGACCTTTGTCCAGGCACACGACCTTCATCCCGTGCTGAGCCAGCTCTGAGGCGACGATCGCCCCTGCGGCACCCGCGCCCAACACGATGACCTCGGTTTTTTTGGAAGGCATGAAAATCACTTTCCCCCGTTGGTGTAGTACCGCGCGTTGTCCGGCAGGTGTTTCAGCTCGCGCCGAAGGTCAGAAAGCGTCTTGACGGGAATGGTGGTCGCGTCGAACCCCGGCTTCATCTGCTCGGCGGTGTAACCCCATTGGACCCCGGGAAATCCGACCAGCCGCCAGCCGACCGCGCCGCGGTTGCCGCCGTAGACGGGATCGCAAAAGTAACCCTCGACCGTGTGCTCGCGGATGACCACGAAAAGCAGCCGCAGGAGTTCGAGGTCGACTCCATCGCCGCCCTCGGACCCCTCGCCCTTCAAATTCTGCCGCTCCATGCCGGGTCGCGCCAAGCCCTCCGGGTGGACCGTCTTGTCGCCGCCGGTTTCCCTGCCCAGCATCCGCCGGATGATTTCGTCCTGCCGTTCCACCGTCAGCTCCACGAACGATGCCGAGTGGTTCTGGCGGCAAAAACCTTCCAGCTCCCGAAGTCCCAAACGGTAGACCCGCTGCAGCCCCGTGCTGAAGCCGGTGATGGCCCGGTCGATGTAATAAACCACGCCCGCTTCGGTCGCACCCCCGACGGAACCATCTGCCGGTATGATGCGCTCGGCGATCGCCTCGACCGTCCTTGCTTGGAAGTCGTTCAGGTAGGTCAGCGCGATTGACTCGCCCGCGCCGGAAATTTCTGGGTGATTCATGTCGTAACTCGCACTTAGGCGGTGACCGTCTGGCGATCCTGCGCGGTGGCCTTCTCCCGTTCCTGCGCCGCGACCTTCTCTCGTTCCACGTCAGGGACGGACCCCCGATCCGGCGGCGTGAAGACCCCGCGCCGGACGAGTTCCTGGATGTTCCTCGCGCGGGTGGCCTCCTCGCGCGCCAGCCATCCCTCCTTCGGAGCCTCTTTCAGGTACTGGTTTTTCGGGTAGATGGGCTGAGCGTAGATCGCGGCGTATTGCTCGGTCCGCAGGTCCTTGAACTGGTTGAGCAAACCGTTCGCCATGCGCGCCTTGCGCAGCGCTTCCATGTCGATCGTCGTGGTGACGAAGGAATCTCCCGACGTCCAACCCGTCTGCTGGGCCACAATCGTTCCGTGGTGGTTGACGATCATCGACCGACCGCCGAACAGGTCGACGATGCCGCCGTCCTTCTGGATTTCCGGCCCGAGGTTCGGCGCGACGACGTAAACTTGGTTGAACACCGCGTGAGCGCGGTTTTGCAGCTCCCACAACCCCGTCATCACCGCCGGTTCGATGAGCGTGGGCCGGATGATGATCTCGGCGCCGTTCATCGCCAAACCCCGGGCGATCTCCGGGTAAACGCCTTCGTGGCAAATGCAGATGCCGATGTTGCCGATTTCCGTTCGGGCAACCGGATAGATCGCGTCCATCACGTTCCCATTACCCTTTTTCTGGATCCATTCGTCCCACACGTCGTGCGGGTTGGAGTTCCCGAGCATGCCGCCTTCGTAGGCATCGCTCGTCGCTTTATAACGCTTGTAGATGATCTCCCCTGCGGGGCTGACGATGAAGCCGACGTTGTAGTACCGGTCGGGGAAATCATTGTCCCGAACCATGTAAAGTTCGGCCGCGATGTAGGCGTTGATCTCCTTGGCCTTGCGCGCGAGTTCCTCGGTTTCCGGGCCGGGGATCTCCATGGCGAACTTGGCTTCCACCGTACGGTTACCCGGGGTGTTCAACACCATTCCCTGAATGGCCATTTCGGGAATGACGACGAGCCGGACCGGGGCGCCCTGCCAGGCGCCCACCATCACGGCGGTGTCCATGAATTGGCAGATGCGCTTCACGTTCTTCAGCGCGTCCTCGCGCTTCTCGATGGTGAAGGTGCGGGGTGACAGGCCGACGACCGCGTAGGGTTCAATCATAGGG
>CAXUNV010000482.1:0-3665 GCA_964252355.1 uncultured Chthoniobacterales bacterium
CTTCCCGCCTCAGTACACGTCCCGCTTGTAGCGCTTTCCTTTCCGCAGCGTCTCCACGTATTCCGCCGCCCCTTCGGGCGACTTGCCGCCCTGCGTCTCCACGATGCGGTGCAGGGCCACGTCGACGTCCTTGGCCATGCGCGCGGCGTCGCCGCAGACGTAGAAATGGGCGCCTTCCTCCAACCACGCGTACAGCTCTTTGGCGTGCTCCTGCAGACGGTGTTGCACGTAGATCTTTTGGTCTTGGTCGCGTGAAAAAGCGGTGTCGAACCTAGACAGAACCCCTTTGGCCGCCATCGCCTTCAACTCGTCTTCGTAAAGGAAATCGCACCGGGCCCGCTGCTCGCCGAAAAACAACCAGTTCCTACCCGTGGCTCCCACCGCCGCACGCTCCTGCAGGTACGCGCGAAACGGGGCCACGCCGGTTCCAGGCCCGACCATGATGATCGGAGTCGCCGGATCTTCCGGCAGCCGGAACCCTTTGGCGATGTGCACAAACATCGGCACGGCTTCCCCGGGTTTCACCCGGTCGGCCAAGTAGGACGACGCCACGCCCGTCCGAGGCCGGCCGTGGCTTTCGTACCGGACTGCGGCGATGATGAAGTCGACCTGCTCGGGACGCGCCCGGAGGCTTGAGGCGATGGAGTAGAGGCGCGGTTGCAGCTTCCGCAAGGTCGCGGTGAACTCCTCCGGTGAGAACCGTACGGAGGGATTGTCGAGCAGGAAGTCGATGATCTCCATGCCCCAAAGGAAACGTTCGAGGTCCGCCTTACGGTCCGGATCCAACAGCTCGCGCAAATCGCTCGGGTCGGCGGCGCGCTCGACGAGCGCCTCCAAGAACTGCCGCGATGGCTGCGTGATGGCGTAGTGCCGAAGCAGGCCTTCCCGCAGGGAGAAACGCTCCCCTTCTTTCGTCGAGACCGGCTCGTCTCCGGAGAGGTGCAACGCGTGGAGGATTTCGTCCACCAATTTCGGATCGTTCCGTACGAAGACGCCCATGGAATCGCCCGGCTCGTAGGCAAGCCCCGAGCCGGCGAGCGAAAACTCGAAGTGCCGCGTCTCCTTTTCCGAACCTTCGCCGTTCATCTTCCGGTTGACCCGGAGGGTGGCCGGAAACGGGTTTTTGCGGGAGTAGACCGAGGCGGGCGCGGTGGACATAAACGGGGGGGAATATTGACGCGTCGGGGACCGGTTCAACCGTTTTCCGATAGGGAACGGGACCTCTGCGCGGCGTCGTGGCTCGAGCGGCGGCAGCGCCCTTGCGCGGCACCCCGCTTCGGTGTTGGCAAGGGTGGCGATTGTGCGCAAGTTTGGACCTTGGCCGGGGCGCCCGGTGACGCCTCGGACCTCGGAGAAAAACTGGGCGCCCATGTTCCGTTTCGAATGCCAACCGGCCAAGCAGCTCTTGACCCTCCACTTCGCGGGTCACGTGACCGCCGGCGAGATCGCGCAGGGGTTTGCGGCCGTCCTGCCGTGCCTGCAAGAATTGCGCCCCGGCTTCCGGGTCTTGACGGATCTGACCGAACTTCGGTCGATGGACGTCGAGTGCGCGGCCGGGTTGGGCACCTGGATGGAACGGTTCGCCCAGTACGGGGTGGGCACGGTGGTGCGGGTGATTCCAGACCCCCAGTTGGACATCGGTTTCGACATCCTCTCGCGGTTTCACTACGGGCCGGATGTGGGCTTCGAGACCTGCGAGACGTTGGAGGACGCGCGCCGTGCGCTGGAGAAGTGAAGGGCTAGGGACCACCGACTGATCTCCGACCGCACCCTCGCTTAGCCAGGTCGCCCGTCGATGCCGCCCCACCCTGGTTCGTGCCGGGTCGAAATGATCGGAAGGCACCCACTGCGCACGCGGATTGCCGCCGTCAGTTTGTCCGCAGCCGCCGTTCCACCAAGGCTTCCGCCACGCAGGTCGCGGTTGCCCACGCAAACGTCGCCGCCGTAGGGATCGCGTCCTCCAAACACGGAGCC
Source organism: uncultured Chthoniobacterales bacterium (assembly GCA_964252355.1). Classification (GTDB taxonomy): domain Bacteria; phylum Verrucomicrobiota; class Verrucomicrobiia; order Chthoniobacterales; family JAFAMB01; genus CAXUNV01. The sequence goes on from CAXUNV010000482.1 coordinate 1,975, forward strand.
ACCAGCACCACGCCGGCTGCACCCATCCGACAGGCGGCCACGCGCTGGGCCAGATCCGGTTTGGTGCCGTGGGCTAACAAGGCGATGGCCGCCAGCGCGGTGAAGCAGAGCGCCGCCGAGGCCGCCGTCAGATGGCCAGACGCCGCGGGGTTGCCGGCCAGGGTGCCACCGGCAACGATCAACCTTTGCACCCCCGTGCCGAAAGCCGCCGTGCCGATCGCCAGCGGCAGGTGGGCGTAAACCCAAAGGTGGAACAGCCAGGTGCGGTTGGATTTCCCGGCATGACGGATCATGCTGGAGTCGACGCCGTCGAAGTAAAGCCACCACAGCCCGAAGGCGAAAGCCAAGCCCAGGGAAGCGGCGACCGCCGACGCGGCGTCCCAACGGTGGCCAGCAATCCCGCCCACGACGGCGGTGATGGCTTCGCCGAGCACAATGAGCGTGAGTAGCCCGAAGCGCTCCGGCAGGTGCATCGGGTGGGGCGCGAGCTCCCGGGGAAGCTGGCCCAGCAGCAACGGCGGCAGGAGGTCCAGGGCGACGCCCAAACCCCACACCGGCCACCGGAGGGGCGCCGGCAGCAGCGCCGCGGCCGCCCACAGGAGCGCCGCGCCGCCGAACCCAAGGATGAATCGTTTGGTCAGCGGGCGCGCCGCCGGCACGTGGATGCCGGCGCGCCGGTACCCGAGCACCAAGAGCGCGCGCAGGGCCACATAAGACCAAGCGAACGCCGGGAAAGCGGACTCCAAACCCTGGTAAACGTTGACGGCAAGCGCTGCGGCCGCCGCGATCTGGGCGAAGATCGACGCGCGCCGCCAAGGGTCGTCGTGGTCGAAGCGCGTGGCGTACATCACCGTCCCAACCCAAGCCCACCAGACGGGGAGGAAAAGGAGGGCGTACCGAAGAAAACCGATCGGCGACGGATCACGCTGGAGCCGCTGAGCGAGTTGGGCCACCGCGACCGAAAAGACGAGGTCCAAGAAAAGCTCCAGCCACGTCGCGTGGCGCTCATCGCCGTGGTCCCGGCGCAGCTGGGGAGGTGGTGCGGGTAAGCGGAACACGAGGCGGCGAAAGCGGAGGGCGTCAGGCTTTGGGCGCGGACTGGGCGGGCGCGGCACCCCTGCCGTTCTGTCCCTCCGCGCGCGCCGGCTCCACCCTCCTTGAGAGACGCTTGCGAACCTCGGGCGCGACTTGTTCCCCGATGAGTTGGACGGCGCGCATCAGCTTGGCGTGGGGCAGCCTCGCCACGCTCATCTGGAAAGTGAGCCGCGCCACGCCGCCCAGCGCGTCGTTGATGTACAGGATTTTCTCCGCGACGGCCTGCGCGTCTCCGACCAACAAGGCGCCCTTCGGGCCGATCAGGGCGTCGAAGTGCGACCGCGTCACCGGCGGCCAACCGCGCTCCCGGCCGATCTTGGTGAAGCTTTCGGCGTAGCCGATGTAGAAATCTTCGGCTGCGCCCGCCGCGGTACCGCCGACGTAGCCAAGCATGTGCAAGCCGACCCTAAGCTTCTCCGGAGGGTGGCCCGCACGCTTCCCTGCTTCCCGGTAGAGGTCGATGAGGGGCCGGAAATGGCGCGGTTCGCCGCCGATGATGGCCACCATCAGGGGCAGCCCCAAAACCCCTGCACGGGCGAACGATGCCGGCGTGCCGCCCACGCCGATCCAGACGGGCAGTGGGTCCTGCAGCGGAC
>CAXUNV010000482.1:3710-4002 GCA_964252355.1 uncultured Chthoniobacterales bacterium
CCAGCGCACCTGCGCCCCCTCGCGGATCCGCAGCAGCAATTCCAATTTTTCAGCGAAAAGCGAGTCGTAGTCCTCCATCTCGAACCCAAAGAGCGGGAATGCTTCCGCAAACGAGCCGCGGCCGACGACGATCTCCGCCCGGCCTTGGGAGAGCAGGTCGAGGGTGGCAAACTCCTGAAACACGCGCACCGGATCGGCGGCGCTGAGCACGGTGACGGCGCTGGTCAGCCGAATGCGGCGGGTGCGCGCCGCGGCGGCGGCGAGGATGCCGGCGGGCGCGGAGTCGAGAACC
>CAXUNV010000483.1:0-1946 GCA_964252355.1 uncultured Chthoniobacterales bacterium
GCCGGCGGGGCCGGCGGCCAAGGCCGGGCTCCGGGCAGGCGATGTGCTTCTGGCCGTCAACGGGGTAAACATCGACGCCGACGGCTCTTACCTGGATCCTCTCTTCGGCCGGGTTTCTGCGACCAACCTCACCACCACCGCCGCATTCGCGGATCAAACGGTCTCCGTCAAGATTTGGCGGGATCACGTCGCGCAGGAGGTGCCCGTACCGCTGTTTCACATGGGGGTAGAAGATTACGTCATCGAACCGTACGTGATTGGGCGCGCCCCGAAATTTGTGATCCTGGGCGGGATGGTGTTTCAAGAGTTAACGCGACAATTCTTGAAGGAGTGGGGTCCCAATTGGAACCGTGAAGCCCCGCAGCGGTTCGTTTACTACGACCGCTTTCAAGGCAACCTCTTCTCGGACCGCCGCAAGCTGGTCATCCTCACGCAAGTCATGCCGACGAAGGCCACCGTCGGTTACGAGCACCTTAACTACCTGGTGGTCAAACGCCTGAACGGGCGCGAAATCCGCAGCCTGGAGGATCTCGCCGCCGCGGTGGGGACGCCGCAGGACGGCTTCCATCGGGTCGACTTCGAGGAGGATCCCCACACCATTTACCTCGACGCGCGCGAGGTCGCCACCGAGTCCGACGAATTGCAGCAACTCTACTCCCTCCCCAGCATGCAACGCTTGTGATTCGACGCCGGCGTGCCCGAGCGAAGGTGGGGCCGCTTCAGGCTTGTGGTGGGGCGTTAACCCCCAACCTGCAGGACTGGGCGTCCCCCGCTGGCCACGTCCGCCGGTTGGTCTGAGCCGTGCTGGAGCAACCCTGGGACGCCGTCAGGGTCGTTCCGTGCCGGCTCAGACCAGTCGGCGGTGATCCACCTCGATGTCCGCTTGGTCTTGCCGTCTGGGGGTTAACGCCCCACCGGCTCACCCGGGAGTTCCCGGCGCTCCGCCCACCGCCCACCGCGCCTAGCGCTCTCGCATCACCTCGGCAATGGCGTTGCGCAGGGCGTCGATCGTCACGGGTTTGTTGACGACTTTGTCGACGCCGGACGGCACGCTGCCCGCGGAGTTCATGAGTTCACCAAAACCGGTTAGCATCAGGATCGGCAACCTCAGGCCGGCATTGCGCACCGTCTGGGTAAACGCCTCACCCGTCATGCCGGGCATGGCATGGTCGGTGATCAGCAAGTCGAATGGCTGCTCCTTGAGAATCTTGAGCGCCTCAAGGGCGTTGGTCGCCAGCACCACTTCGTGATCATCGTTCCGGAGAAACAACGAGACGATGTCTCGCGCGACTTCCTCGTCATCCGTCACGAGCACCCGGAGGTGGCGCTTCAGTTCGTACCGCGGAGGCGGCGCTTCCGTCGAGACCGGCGATTCGTAGAATGGCAAACGGATGCGGAAAAGCGACCCGGCAGACAGCTGGCTTTCGATGTCGATGGTGCCGTGGTGCCGCTGGACGATGCCGTAGACCATGGCCAGACCCAAACCTGTCCCGCGCTCTCCCTTTGTGGTGACGAACGGCTCCATGCACCGGGCGCGGACCTCTTCGGTCATCCCGACCCCGTCGTCTTGCACCTCCAAGAACGCGCCCTCGGCACCGGCGTAAGTGCGGACGAAGATATTCCCGCCGTTGGGCAGGGCGTCGACGGCATTGAGCATCAGGTTGGTCACGATCTCGCGCACTTCGGCGCCGTTGCAGGTCACCGTCGGCACCGGCTGCAGGTCGCGATGCACCGTGATGTTGCGGCCAGCTGCCAGCGCCTCGTCGCGCCAACGCGGTTGCGTCATCGAAACCGCCTCGCCGACTGCCTCCGCCAAGTTGACCGGCTCAAAAATCTCCGCCTCGTCGCGCAGGCGATAAAACTCGCGGAGCTGCCCGACCACGCTGCTGGCGTCCTTGGCGGCGGTTCGGATCAGACGCAAGTACTGCTCCGTCTTGTCGTGATCT
>CAXUNV010000483.1:1956-3987 GCA_964252355.1 uncultured Chthoniobacterales bacterium
CGGGCGTTCGAGCAACAGCTCCGTGTAACCGAGGATGGGGATAAGGGCGTTGTTGAAATCATGGGCCACGCCGCTCGCCATGCGGCCGAGGGCGCGCAGGCGTTCCTGCTGGATGACCTGCTGCTGGGTGGAGTGCAACTCCTGCAGCGCCTGTTGCAAGCGTTGGTTGCTCTCCCGTAGTTGAATCTCCGCACGGCGCCGTTCCGACACCTCTGACTCCAGGGCAAGGTTGGCCCAAGCAAGCTCCTCCGTCCGTTCCCGTACCCTTACCTCCAGTTGGTCACTGGCCGCTTTGCGGTCGGTGATGTCTTCGGCCACACCGGCGATCCGGGTGACGGAGCCGTCTTCGTTCTGGACGGGGAAGGCACGGTCGCGCACCCAGCAGACCTCCCCACCCGGCCGCAGGATCCGGTACTCCACGTCGTACCCATCCACCCGCTGATCCCGGAGGGCGGCCTCCCGCACCCGTTCACGGTCGGCGGGATGGATGGTGTCGAGCCAGGATTGGGTGCCGCACAGCTCCTCCAGCGGCCGTCCCCAGATGCGACTGTGCACCGGGCTGAAATAGAGCAGTTCATTCGTTTCGGCGTCGCTCACCCAAATGGCGTCGTCCATGCGCGACAGCACCTGCCAAAAGCGCTCCTGCACGGCTTCGCCCAGTTTGCCCTCCCCCAGCAGCGCTGCCACCATGCCGTCTGTCGGAGACGCCGCGACACCGCGCTCTGCCCCGGTGCCCACGCCACCGGGTCGGGAACCCTCGTCCACCCGGGCAAGCCGCCGCAGCAACTCATGGCGCTCGACACCTTGTCGCACGGCGAGCAGGAGGTCGAGCCGGGTCCAAGGTTTGGGGAGGAACCGAAACACGTCGCCGCGCAGCACCGCCTCCTGGATCCCCGGCGGCACGGCGAGTCCGGTGATCAGGATGCGGGAACCGTGGGGCTGCTTTTCGCGGCAGCGGCGGAGAAACTCCAGGCCATCTAGTTCCGGCATTGATTGGTCGGCCAAGACCACGGCGAAATCGCGCCCGTCCAGCGCCTGCAAAGCCTCATCCGCCCGGGAGGCCACGGTCACGTCGTACGATTCACGGGACAACTGCTCCTGCAAGGTGTGCAGGATCATCCGGTCGTCGTCGAAGATGAGCACCGGCGGTCGTGCGTTCATGCGAGCGGTGAGGGCCGTGGCTCGGCGGGGGAACCGCCGAGACGCGGCCACGATGCCTCGGGTACGAAGGGAAGCTCCAAATCGACCGCCCAAGCCCGGGCGGTGGGGCGCACCCGCGCGCGCGGCGACATGCCCGGCTCTGACTCGGGCGTCAGGGCTGCCGAAACCAGTGCGGCGGATGCCCCCGACCCACCGTCGATCGGCTCGAAGGTGAATCGACAGGCCGAGCCGGCGAGCGAACATCCAAAATGGACGGCGTGGGGCGGATCGCCGTGTAACGTCAACGCGGCCACGGCCAACCAGCGGCGCTTCCAATCGGGAGCCGACGCCCAGACCACGCCTTCTCCCGCAAACGCCTGCACCTCCAAAGCTACCCGACGAGGCAAAAAGGTCCGCAACGCCGCCGCGATCTCCCGGCAGAGTTCCGACGCGCGATGCAACGCCGCGCCATCTTCGCTCAGCAGGCCGCCCACCTCGGCGAGCAGCTCACGCCCTTGGCTGCCGCCGTCCCGAATGAGTTCGAGGCTGGTCTGCACCGACGATTCCAACCCGCCTTCCTGCAAATGGTGTTCCGTCAGCGCCAAAACCCCGCCGACGACGTTGGAGAAGTCGTGGAGCAACCGCTCCACCACTAGCTGCAAATACCACTGACGATACGCCGCGACGCGAGGCTCGGCACCACCCTCTGCCACCCCGCCATCATCTATCGCTCCTCAAAAGAATCGAGCATTTTCTCGGCCACGATCTGGAGCACTTCGGCGCTCGGGTACTCGGGGTCGGAGATGAGGCGGTGAAGCCGGTCGGAGGCGTCGGGAACATTCACAGGGGGGCCTGAGGTTAGGGGTGACGTCGGGGGCTCGTGCTCCGGAG
>CAXUNV010000484.1:0-256 GCA_964252355.1 uncultured Chthoniobacterales bacterium
CCTCTGGGCCACCGGCTCCCAAGCCGGCGCAAGGCTAACGTAACCGGAAACGGCGCATTGCGCCGAAGGATGGGTGGGGCGGGCAGAGGATCGTGTCGACGCGATCGACACATAGTTTGGATAGGTCGATTTTTTGGCTTATTATCGACATATCAACTTCAACGCCACCCGCCCTTTCAACACGCTGCCGCCGTTGCCACCCCGGGCCGAGTTGGAGACGAGGGGCGCGCGAACAACAAGGAAACCCACCCCCCCC
>CAXUNV010000484.1:266-3980 GCA_964252355.1 uncultured Chthoniobacterales bacterium
CGCTCGCGCTCAAGGCGTGCATCACCGCCCGCGCCGCGCTCGCGGAGTTGAAGGCGCTCGGCGGCCTCATTCCGAACCAGTCGATCTTGATCAACTCGATCCCGCTTTTGGAAGCGAAGGCGAGCTCCGAGATAGAGAACATCGTTACCACCGGCGATCGGCTGTTTCGCTTCGCGGACGCGCCGAACCAAACAGGCATTGACCCTGCCACAAAGGAGGCGCTGCGCTACCGGACGGCGTTGGGGGAGGGATTCGCCAGCCTCAAGTCGCGGCCGCTGTCCACGCGCACGGCGGTGGATATTTGCGGCACAATCAAGGGCGTCGACATGGACGTGCGCCGGGTGCCTGGCACCGCGCTCGCCAACGACCGCACCGGCGCGATCGTCTACACGCCGCCCGAGGGCGAAACGCTGCTTCGCGACCTCCTCGCGAATTGGGAGCGGTGGCTGCACGACTTCGGCGACCTCGACCCGCTTATCGCCTTGGCGGTGCAGCATTACCAGTTCGAGGCGATCCACCCGTTCACGGACGGCAATGGCCGCACGGGTCGCGTGCTCAACCTCTTGTTCCTGGTCGAGCAGGGCTTGCTCGACATTCCCGTGCTGTACCTCAGCCGCGCCGTCACCCCGCGCAAAGAGGATTACTACCGCTTGTTGCTCGACGTGACCACGCGCGGCGCGTGGGGGCCGTGGCTGCTTTTCATGGTCGACGCCGTGCGCGAGACTGCGGAGTGGACGTCCACGAAAATCCGGACCATCCGGGCGCTCCTCGACGAAACCGCAATGCGAATGCGCGGCGCAGCGCCCAAAGTCTACAGCCGGGAGCTAGCCGAGCTGGTCTTTGCACAACCTTATTGCCGGATCGGCAACGTGGTGGACGCCGGGATCGCGCAGCGTCAGTCGGCCTCGGTGTACCTCAAGGCGCTGGCCGGGATCGGCGTGCTGGAGGAACGCAAGGCGGGACGAGAACGCCTGTTCATCAACCCTGCGCTGATTAATCTCCTGATTCAGGATGCCGATTAAGCGCATCCGCCTCCAACCCGCGGCGCCCGCGTCGGCATGCGCGCGGGGCCAACGGAGGTCATACCAACCCATGGTTTTTTCTGAACCGGTGACGACTGGTTTCTGCAACGCCCGCCTTCCCAAGGGAGGGTTCTTGGGTCCGGCCATCGCGCGAACGGACGTTGGCGCAGCGCGGGGCCCCAGGCGCCAGTTGCGCGGCAGACCTTCTGGCGATCCCGTCCGGTCGGCGAAGGTTTCGCGCTTGCAAAACCTTTAGGCCGCCCGGCAAAGAGAGGTGGTGAAATCCCGGGCGGTGGTGCTGAACGGTGCGTCTAGCGCGGGCAAAAGCGCCATTGCGAGGGAGGTCCAGCGCATGGCCGGCGAACCCTGTCTACACGCGGCCCTGGACGGCTTCGTCGACATGTTTCGCTGGGACGCCTTGCCGGATCCGGCCGTCCGGCGTGCGTGTCACGCGTTCGGGGTCGCCTCCTTCCATCGTGCCCTGCCCATCCTCGCGTCTGGGGGATTTCTGCTGGTCGTCGATCACGTCTTCGAACAGCCGGCTTGGCGCGAGGCTTGCCTCGCCGCCCTCGCGGATAGCTCGCCGTGGTTGGTTGCGGTGCGCTGCGCGCTGCCCGTGTTGGAGGAACGCGAGCGGCGGCGAGGCGACCGGCGGCTGGGGCTGGCCGCATGGCAGCACCTCCGGGTGCACGACGGGGCGGTCTACGACGTCGAGGTGGACACGACCGCGCATTCCCCCGCGGAATGCGCAGGACAGATCCTGGCGGCGTTGGCCTCGCGCGGACCATTCGCGTCGGGAACCGGCTCGACAGAGCAACGGGCCGCCGGGCTCCGTTGATGCGCTCCCACGGGCCGCGTTCGAGGCGGGAGGCGCCGCCCGGCGCCGTCGGTGGTCAGCGCCAGCGACGCCAGAATCGCCTCCCCCGCCTGCCGAGATGGAGATTACTGTCGCGCGGCCTCACCGATGCTCGCCCAGGCGACGGTCGCCCCGACGAGTTGCACGGCGCCTCCGACGAACAGCGCGGCGCGCAGCCCGCCGGACCCGCCGTCGCATGCCGCGAAGATTGTACCCAACAGCGCCACGCCCAACGTGGCCCCGGCCATGCGCGCGACGTTGATCAGCGCCGACGCGGTCCCGGAACGAGCGACGGGCGCGGACGCGACCGCCACGCCCAGCAGCGGGCCCGAGTTCGTACCCATGCCGAGGCCGCTCAACAGCAGGCCGACCTGCGCGAGCCACATGGGGCGACCGGCCGCCGTCAGCGAGGCGACCCAAAGCCCGACGCCGATGAGGGCAGTGCCGCCGGCCGCCATGGTCCGCGCGCCGAACCGTTCGGTCAACGCGCCTGAGCGACCCGAAAGCAAGGCGAAGGCCAGCGCCATGGGCGCGAGGCTCAGACCCGCCGCGACCGGGGCCAGCGGCGCGGCGCCGTTCGCGCCGGTCTGCCAAGCGAGCGGCAACAGGAAAATCAGGCCGTACATGCCGAAGGTCATCGACGTAGTCGCCGTCACTGCCCCGACGAACGCCCGTTGGCGGAAGAGTGTCAGGGGCACCAGCGCCGTCTCTCCCCGCCGCCGCTCCACGGTGACGAACAGCGCCGCTCCCGCCAAAGCGGCGGGCAGTGCGACCGCCAGGGCACCCGGGTGCGACCGGCCCTCGATGGCCGCGAGCGCAAAGCCGCCGAGCGCGATCGCGCCCAGCGCTTGGCCGGCCAAGTCGAAGCGGCGTCCCGGCGGGGCCGCCGCGTCCGGGGCGGCGCGCCGCGCGCGCAGCAGGGCCCAGGTGGCGGGCGGGAGAACGCGGAGGAACACGCTTCGCCAGCCAAGGCAAGCGATGAGCACGCCCCCCAGCGTCGGACCAACGGCGAAGGCCAGTCCGTTGCAGCCAGCCCAGACGCCCAAGGCGTGCCCGCGTGCGGTCCGATCGGTCCAGACGACGCGCAGGATCGCGAGCGACGCCGGCAGGAGCAAGGCCGCGCCCAGGCCTGAGACGACCCGCCCAACGATGAGCGCGCCCGAACTTGGCGCGAGCCCGCACACGAGGCACCCGGCTGAGAAGACGAGGACGCCGGCCACGAAGGTCCGACGGCGTCCGTAAAGGTCGGCGAGCAACCCACCGGTGAGCAGGAAGAGGGCGTAGGGCAGGTTGTAGCCGTCCACCACCCACTGGAGCGTCGGGACATTGGCGCTGAAACTTCGGCCGATGGGCTGGACCGCGAGGTTCACGACGGATGTGTCGATTTGGGCGATCAGGACGCCTAGGCAAAGCGTCAAGAGCACCAACCCGCGGCGAAGAGTGTCGCGCGACCGGACGGGAACGGCATTTTCAGCGGGCATGGCGGACGCTAGCGGCCCGCATGCGCCACGTCCTTCAGGTTCGTTTCGGCGGGGGCCGAAACGTTTCGGGCTGCGGGGGGTAAGGGTGCAAGATAAGATGTCCGATGCCGAGCGTACTGCAGGTCGCGGAGGTGGCCTTCCTGTTGGGTGACCCCGCGCGCGTTAACATGCTGCTGGCGCTGGCCGACGGCCGGGCGTTGCCGGCGGGTGAACTGGCGCTCGCGGCCCGCGTCGCGCCCGCCACCGCCAGTGGACACCTCGGCCGCCTCCTCGACGGCGGTTTGCTGGCCGTCGTCCCGCAGGGCCGTCCTCGGTACAACCGTGGGGCGGGGGAAGCGGGGGCCACCCTGGTGGA
>CAXUNV010000485.1:0-3964 GCA_964252355.1 uncultured Chthoniobacterales bacterium
TTCCTGGACCGGATGATCGGCTTGGTGGAAGGGGCCGTTCGGCAAAAGACGCCCAACGAGATTGCCCTCACCATCCTCCTGTCGGCCCTGACCGTGATCTTTCTTATCGCGATCGTCTCTTTGAAGGCTTTCGGCATCGCCTCGTCGGTCGATTTCTCGGTCGCGGTCTTGGTCGCCTTGTTGGTCTGCCTTATCCCCACCACCATCGGTGGGCTGTTGAGCGCGATCGGCATCGCAGGCATCGACCGCTTGGTGCAGAAGAACGTCCTGGCGATGAGCGGGCGTTCGGTGGAAGCGGCCGGCGACGTCGACGTCCTGTTGCTTGACAAAACCGGGACCATCACGGTTGGCAACCGCCAAGCCTCGGAGTTATTCCCGGCACCCGGCGTCAGCCGCACGCAACTGGCCGAAGCCGCCTACTTGGCTTCCATCGCCGACGAGACACCCGAAGGCCGCAGCATCGTGGCGCTGGCGCAGACCCAAGGGGTGCGCGAGCGCGACTTGGACCACGACGCCACGTTCGTGCCGTTCACGGCCCAGACGCGGATGAGCGGACTGGACCTTAACGGGACGAGTTACCGGAAAGGCGCGGCCGATTCGGTCTTTAAGTTTGTGGGAAGTAATCCGCCGGCCCCCGTCGGCGAGACGGTCCGTTCGATCTCGAGCGCAGGAGGCACACCGCTGGTGGTGGCGACCCGGGAAGACGTGCTCGGCACGATCCAATTGAAGGACGTGGTCAAACCCGGGCTGGCGGATCGGTTTGAACGGTTTCGCGCCATGGGCATCCGCACCGTCATGTTCACCGGCGACAACCCCCTTACGGCCGCGGCCATCGCCAAGGAGGCCGGGGTCGATGATTTCCTGGCTGAAGCCAAGCCGGAGGACAAATTGGCCCTTTGCCGGAAGGAGCAGGGGGCGGGACACCTTGTCGCGATGACGGGAGACGGCACCAACGACGCGCCGGCGCTGGCGCAGGCGGATGTGGGTGTGGCCATGAACACCGGTACCCAAGCCGCGAAGGAAGCCGGGAACATGGTCGACCTCGATTCAAACCCGACGAAGCTCATCGAGATCGTCGAGATCGGCAAACAGCTCCTGATCACCCGCGGCGCCCTGACGACCTTTTCCATCGCCAACGACGTCGCCAAGTATTTCGCGATCGTCCCGGCCATGTTGGTCGGAGCGTTTCCGCAGATTTCGCCCCTCAACGTGATGCGTTTGCATTCTCCGCAGAGCGCGATCCTGAGCGCGGTGATCTTCAATGCCGTCATCATCATCGCGCTGATCCCGCTTGCCCTGAAGGGCGTCCGATTCCGGCCATTGGGGGCAGAACGGATCCTGGCCCGAAACCTCCTCATTTACGGCCTTGGCGGCATCCTCCTGCCGTTCGTGGGCATCAAAGCCGTCGACCTCATCGTCACACTCTTTCACCTCGCTTAAACGTCACTTCCTCACATGCATGCACTCCTGCAACACCTGCGGACTGCCGTCGTCGGCACGGTCCTGCTCGCCTTTATCGTCAGCGGGGTTTATCCCCTGGTCGTCTGGGGTCTGGCCCAGCTCGTTTTCCCGTACCGCGCGAACGGCAGCCTGATCGAAGCGAACGGTCAAACCGTCGGGTCCGAACTGCTGGCCCAAGGCTTCAGTGGGACAAAATATTTCCACCCGCGTGCCTCCGCCGCTGGCACCGGCTACGACGGCACCAGTTCGGGCGGCACCAACCTCGGTCCGACCTCCCAAAAGCTGGCCGATGCCGTGAAAGCTGCGATCGCGACTTACCGGAAGGAGAACGGCCTAAGCGCGGATGCCGCGGTGCCGGCCGATGCGGTGACGTCTTCGGGCAGCGGTCTGGACCCGCACATCAGCCCCGAGAACGCCCGGCTTCAAGCCGCCCGCGTGGCGCGCGCACGCGGGTTGCCGGTCGAGAAGGTCAACGACGCCATCTGGCAAGCGACGGACAACCCACCCTTCGGTTTCCTGGGCGGCGACCCAGGCGTGAACGTGTTGAAACTTAACTTGGCGTTGGATGGGCTCGTCCCAGCGTAACCGGTGAAGCGCCGTCAGGGTCGCTGGTCCCCAAAAGGCGCAAACGATTCCTCCCGACACAACCCGGCCCGAAGACCATGGCGAAAGCCTCCGTCCAAAGCAGCCGACCTTCCGCGGACGACTTCCTGTCGATCATCCGTCGCCAGCAGCTCGGCAAGCTCAAGATCTACCTTGGGCCTTGCCCAGGGGTAGGGAAGACCTACCAAATGCTGGTCGAGGGTAACCGCCTCAAACGGCAGGGCGTAGACGTGGTGATCGGTTACGTGGAACCTCACGAGCGCCCGGACACCACGGCCCAGATCGGCGATTTGGAGATCGTGCCACCGACTACGGTGGAATACCACGGGATCACGCTTCGCGAGCTGGACGTCGACGCCGTGCTCGCGCGCAAGCCGATGGTCGTGCTGGTGGACGAGTTGGCCCATACCAACGCCCCGCAGAGCCGAAACCGGAAACGCTACGAGGACGTGCAGGAATGCCTGCGCGCCGGCATCAACGTCATCGCGACGGTCAACGTTCAGCATTTTGAGTCGCTCTACAACATCGTGGAGGAGGCGACCGGCGTCCGCGTGAAGGAGAGGGTACCCGACGAGATCATCGCGCAAGCCGACCAGATCGTGAACATAGATCTCGCCGCCGAAGACCTGCAGGAACGCTTGGCCGCAGGCAAGATCTACCCAAAAGAGCGCGTCGAGCCGGCGCTGGCGAACTTTTTTACGAGCCGCAACCTGACGCGCCTGCGCGAGATGACGCTTAGTGAGACGGCCAACATCTTGGACCGCAAACAGCGGCTCGGGGCGGAACCGGTCGACCACGGGGGCGGCCTTGGCCAAGTGATGGTCGCCGTCAGCAGCAGTGGTCCCGACCCAGGCCGGCTCCTGAGAAAAACAGCCCGGCTCGCCACTCAACTCAACGCGCAGTGGTACGCCGTCTACGTGCGCGTGCCGAAGGAGTCAGTTACCAACATCGATGCGGCCGTGCAGCGCCGGATCTCGGACACGTTGGAGATGGCGCAGACCATGGGTGGCTTGGTGATCTCCTTAAAACACGAAAACGTCGCGGAAGCGTTGGCATCGTTTGCCAAGGAGTACGGGATTACCCACGTCGTGCTTGGCCGGCCCGGGCATCGCCGACGCCCGTTCGGGCGCCCCTTGCACGACGCGCTCATGCAGGAATTGCCCGGGGTCGATTTGGTGATCGTGTGAGGGGAGGGGGCGCTTCGCGCGTTGCGGGTCTCTCGTCCTTGGTCTCTTGTTTCCGGTTGGCGGGGTGCAACGTTTGACGTTTGGCGTTTGCCTTCGCCTGAGAACAGGTAGGGCAAGAGGTGTCACGCCTTACCCGCCGCCGGGCGGCCAGAACGGCGGATGGCGATCGCGAGACGTGGGGGGGGGGGGGGGGGGGGGGGGGGGCCCCCCCCCCCCCCACCCCCCCCCCCCGGCGGGGCGCTCCCGCCCCCCGGGCATGGTCTTTGTCTGGCGCTCCAGGTCCGCGTCTGCCGCCGGACCGCCGGCATCCTGCTCGTCGAGCAGCGCGCCGATCGCGATGTCGTGGACCCGGCCGAACGCCTTGGCGAACTCGAGCGTAGGAACCGTCGTGGCGCCGACCAGCCACTCCGTGCCGAGGACGACCGGCGCGGCATCCGGCTTGTGGATGTAAGTTGCTACTTCCGGCCCTAACTCGATGATGCCTGGAGAAATGCTGAGGTGCGGCACGCCACGTGCCTGGGCAAAACGGAGCCCGGCGCCCCTTTCGTCCGTAAAAAGGACGGCGACGGCGCCGACCGGGCGCGCCCCCAAGCCAAGGTCATCGGCGACCAAGTCGAGCACGACGCCCTCCGCACCGCCGATCGCGGCCGCGGCTGCCTCGGCCCTGGCGAGGTCGCGGCCGCCGATCAGTAGCGGTACACCGGGATGGGCGG
>CAXUNV010000486.1:0-3936 GCA_964252355.1 uncultured Chthoniobacterales bacterium
GCTTCAAGGAAAGTTTCTATCCGGCCACCCTCCAGAACTTCACGGTGGGGGGTAAGACGTACGGCGTGCCGAACGACATCGCGCCGATCGTCCTTTGGTACAACAAGGAACTCTGTCAAAAAGCAGGCGTGGACCCGACCAAGATCCAGTATTGGGATGATTTCGTCGACGCTGCGAAAAAGTGCCAAGCGGCCGGCATCACCCCGGTGGCAGTCGGGGGCAAAGACAAGTGGCCACTCCATTTTTACCCGGCCATGCTGATGATGCGCCTCCTCGGGAAGGATGGCATGGAAGCGGCCTACCAAGACAAGAACGGCGGTTTTGGCAGCGCCGACGTGGTCAAAGCGTTCCAACTCTTCAAGGATTTTTCGGCCCTGCAACCGTTCCAGAAGGGGTATTTGGCCAACACCTACGCGGAAGCGGCGGGCACGTTTCACGACGGCAAGACCGCCTTTCACCTGATGGGCAGCTGGGACTTGGTCGAAGGTCGGCTGGATTCCGCCGATAAGAAGGGTCTGCCCGACGAGAAGTTGGGTTGGATTTTTTTCCCTGAAGTGAAAGGCGGCAAAGGCAAAGCCAACGACCTCCTGGCAAGCTTGGATGGTTGGTTGATCACCAAGGATGCGCCCAAAGAAACGGTGGATTTCATGAAGGTTTGGCTGGGCAAGGAGACCCAGAACAAACTGGCCTCCCAGGGGCTTTTCATCCCGGCGGTCCAGGGAACCGCCGACGTGATTCAAAATCCATTGTTGAAGCGGATCGCCCAAGAGGTCAGCGGCTCGCAGTGGATCGAAATCGCCATGGATCAACTGCTGGGACCTGACACCGGGCGGGTGTTCAACGATGCCAGTGCAGACATCGCCTCGGGTAACACCACCCCCGAAAAGGGAACCAAGGCTCTTGAGCAGTCCTGGCAGCAAAACAAGGTGTCACCCTAACCCGGCAAGCCAACCTCGGAGCACCCCCGCATGCTTTCTCCCGGCGTTGCCCAGGCGTTTGCGGGGTGTGAAACCGACGAAAGACGGAGCCCCGCGCAGATCGAGGGATGGGCGCGGGCTCGGCGCGACGAGCTCACCGTCGACGAAAAGATTGGCCGAGCCGGTCGCCTAGCGCGCGACCGTGGGCCGGCACGCGCTGAACCCGAACGCCTTAGGCGCCGTTCCGCTTCTCTTAAGGACCTAACCGTTCGCAGTTTGCGCCCGCCATAACCTACCCTCCAACCCCACCTATGGCTTACCCCGATGATCCGTTGCCGTCCGACTCGGCACTTCCGCGCGCGGCCACGGTCAGCACCCAAGCCGAGGACGACTTGCCTACCCTGGCCGAAGCGCGCGAAGTGGAGCAGCTGACCGCGGGCACCCGGCGCGGTGCGTGGCGGCGCCTGCAGGAAGCCACTGGCTCGGGCACGCTGACTACCCTCCTCTTGTTTTTGCCACCGGCTTTGTTGATCTTCACCCTTTTCGTGACCTTGCCGGTGCTCGAAGCCGCGTTCTACAGCTTCTTTAATTGGAACGGTTACGGGTCTCCCTCCAGAGCGGTGGGATTGGAGAATTTTCTCCGGGTCTGGAATGACCCGATCTTTCATCGCTCGCTGCTGAACAACCTCTGGGTGGTGCTGGTCTCGGCCGTCGTCCAGGTCCCGCTGGCCTTAAGTTTGGCCCTCCTCATTTCGGACAAGAGCCGCTCCAGCGTCGTCTTTCGGGCCATCTTCTTCCTGCCCTACATCTTGGGCGAAGTGGTTGCCGGGTTGATCTGGCGTTACATGTACGACGGCAACTATGGGGTGGTGGCCGTCGTCTGCCGATGGCTTGGGGTTGAGGCACCCCAGGTGCTGGCCACCGTGGGCTGGGCGGAGGCGGCGCTCTTGCTGGTCGTCGTCTGGAAATACTTCGGCTTCCACATGATGCTGTTCGTCGCAGGGCGACAAGGCGTGGGCGACGACCTGATCGAAGCGGCCCCCATCGATGGGGCCAGCCGCTGGCAGACGACGTTGCACGTGGTGCTGCCCCTGATGCGCCCCGTCGTGGTGCTCTCCCTGTTCTTCAGCCTGCTCGGTTCGTTGCAGTTTTTCGACATGATCATCCCCTTGACCGACGGGGGGCCTTCGAACTCGACCCATTCCGCGGTTTCTTATCTCTACACGTTCGGCATCAAACGCATGCGGGTCGGTTTTGGCAGCGCCGTCGGGGTGAGCCTCTTCGTGATCTGCGTGCTGGTGATGGTGTTTTACAAGCGACTCTTCATGCGCGAGCCGGCCAGGAGGTAGCTTTATGGCGACAGGTGTCAATCGTTCGGGGCTCTTTGTGTATTACCGCTGGTTGTTGCTGCTGCTGGCGGCGGGGCTTTGCCTCTTACCGCTCTGGGCCACGGTCATCGGCGGATTCAAAAGTACCGGCGACCTGCGGACTAACGCTTTCGGGTTGCCGCGCCAGTGGCTGGCCGACAACTATCTCTCAATTGCCTCCAGCGGCCGTTTTTGGCAGATGCTGGGCAACTCCGCCTTCATCGGCGGCTTCAGCGTGATCCTGACGTTGGTGGTCAGTTCGATGGCGGCCTTTGTCCTGGCTCATCTCCGTTTTGCAGGCAAAAGGTGGATCGCCAATTACCTGGCCCTGGGGCTCACCTTCCCATTTGCCACGGCCGTGTTGCCCGTGTTTATCCGGGTACGCGACATGGGGCTATTGGACACCTACTGGGGGGTGATCCTGCCGCAGGTGGCGTTCAACCTCGGTTTTGCGGTGGTGTTGTTGCAAGGGTTCTTTTCCGAGTTGCCCAGGGAGCTTTTTGAGGCGGCCTTCGTGGACGGGTGCAGTTACCCGCGCATGTTTTGGCAGATCACGTTGCCGTTGTCGCGGCCGATCCTCGCCACGGTGGGCGTCCTTTCCTTGGTGGGCAGCTGGAACGGCTTTCTGCTGCCCCTGGTAATGATCAACAGTGAGGCGCTTTACCCGTGGCCCTTGGGTATCATGCAGTACCAAGGCCAGTACGGCACCGACTGGGGCAAGGTGCTGGCCTACGTGAGCCTGACGCTGACGCCCGCCGTGATTTTCTACCTCCTGGCGCAAAAGCACATCATCGCTGGGCTTACCTCCGGTGCGGTGAAGGGTTGAGGCAGCCGGGTTTTCTTTGCCATGGTTTCGCGGAAAGGCGCTTCCGCCCGGGCTCACCCTCCGCTTATGGGAGGTGCGCAGCGGAGGCTGCCAGCGATCCGGTTTGGTCTGGTTGTCCCTCTCAAGGCGCAACGCAGCGCCCCAGACGGGTGTAGTAAGGGTCAAATCCAGCGCGGATCCAGAACGCCTTCCCGCCGGGATTGGCTTCCAGCACGTCGAGCACGATGCGCTCGCCCGGCTGCCACCGTTCCCGGACCAGGGCCGCGAGCGCGCGGCGGCCGATGCCCTGTCGGCGCCGGTCGCGCGCGACGAAGAATTGGCAAAGGTGAACCTGCGACCCGGGCCTCGCCGCGTCGGGCGGTTCACGCCGGTGCAAGGCATAGCCCACCACCTCACCGTCAAACAGGAAAAGGTCGGCGGTCCAACCCTCGGCCGCGAACCGGAGAAAGCGGTCCCGCAGCTCCGGAGGGGTCATAGGGTTGGGGTGACGCTCGTCTTCGATCAACTCGCGGTTCATGTGGGCAAGCAGGTCCAAGTCCGCCTCTTCCCAACTCCGCAGCTGCAAGCGATCGGGCGCGCCCGCCCCAAAACCAGTCATCTGCTTGCCAGGATGTGAACTGATGCTGCCTCGAGTCAAGCCAGCCGCCGTCGGTACCAACGGCGAGCCTATTGGTGGTGCAGAGCCCGCCCTATCCTGCATTAGAACTCCCCCGGCGAACGCCGCCCATGACGGTCCCGGCGTGCGACGTAGGGAGCGCGGGCGTCCCCCCCCGCCCCGGGGCCCCCCCCAGGCCCGGGTACCAGGCCCCCCCCTCCCCGCCGGCGG
>CAXUNV010000487.1:0-3919 GCA_964252355.1 uncultured Chthoniobacterales bacterium
TTGCGCGAGGGGCAATGACGGGCAACTCCGTCTGCTCCCGCGGCTCGGCCGTGCAGATTCCCTTCCCTTCCCTTCGCATCATCCCAGAAGCTTTCACCAACGCCGAGACCTCCAACATCACCACCCGATTGGCTCCCCCATGAACAAACCCACCTGCACCCTTACTGCCACGCTTCACGCCCGTCCGGAAAAACGGGATGAGCTGATGACGCTCCTGCACAGTTTCATCGACCGATCTCGTCATGAGCCGGGTTGCGTCGATTATCATTTTCACGTCAGCGACGACGACCCGAACGTCCTCTACTTTTACGAAAACTGGGAGAGTCGCCGGCATTTGGATGATCACCTCAACCTCGGTTACCAGAAGGAGTGGCGCGGCCGTCACCTCGAATTCCTCACCGAACCCGTGACGCTGCGGTTTTATACCATGTTAAGCAACTACCCAGCGACCTGACTCGTCTGGGCCGGTTGACCTGATGGGAACGACTGGCCGGCTGAACAGAGGTTCGCAAGCCGTTTATCGGACTCGTTTGTGGTGGCTGATACCGCCTTGAACCGCACGCCTACGCTCCGCGCCGTGGGGTTAGGCAAGTCCTACGGTGGCTCACGCGCGTTGGACGCGGTCTCTTTTGAGGTGAACGCCGGGTCCGTGCACGCCTTGGTAGGAGAAAATGGTGCCGGGAAATCCACCTTTGTCAGAATCGTGACTGGCGTGGTTCAGGCCGATGAAGGGGAACTCTTCCTCTCCGGGCAGCCCACCCGTTTTGCCACGCCGAAAGCGGCGCGTGCCGCCGGGGTAGCAGCGGTTTACCAAGACCCGAAACTGTTCCCGCATCTAAACGTCGCGGAAAACATCTTTCTAGGTAGTTATCCAAGAACGAAGTCCGGCAGCATCGATCGACCGACCATGTTTCGCGACGCCACCTCCGCCCTCGAGCGTTTGGGCGTCCGGCTCGACCCGCGCGCCTTGGTCGCCCATCTTTCGGTGGCCGAAATGCAGTTCATCGAGATCGCTCGGGCTTTGTCGGCCCGGTTGCAACTGTTGATCTTGGATGAACCAACCGCGGCGCTGACGCCGGTGGAGGTAGGACGGCTCTTCGCGATCGTGCGCACGTTGCGGGACGCCGGAACTGCGTCCCTCTTGATCACCCATCGCTTGGAGGAAGTGGCAGCCGTGGCAGATTGGATCACGGTTTTGCGGGACGGTCGACACGTCGCCACGCGACCGGCCCGGGAATTGGATCGGCGCACCCTCGTGACGATGATGGTCGGCCGGACGCTCGCGGAACCCGGCAACTCGCGCCTGCCACCGCCGCGGGGAACGGAGGCGTTGCGCGTAGAAAAGCTAAGCTTGGCCTCCACCTTCAAAGAAGTCTCCTTTCGCCTCCACCGCGGGGAGATCGTCGGGATGGCGGGGTTGGTTGGCGCCGGACGTTCGGAGATTGCCCAAACGATTTTTGGTGTCAACCACCCGACAGCAGGCCAGCTCTGGGTAGGATCGACCCCGGTGGTGCCGCGCAGCCCGCGCCAGATGCTCCGGCTCGGGGTCGCTTACCTTCCCGAAGACCGTGACGGCCAAGGCATCGTCATGCCCGAATCGGTCGTGCACAACGTCACGCTTTCCATTCTTGGTCGCCTTGCGCGGTTAGGGTTTTTGCACCGCGGCCGTGAGCGCGCCCTGGGGGCGGAGGCGGTGAAGCGTTACGACGTCAGGACGCGCAGCCTCGACGAAAGCATCGCCTCCCTTTCCGGTGGCAACCGGCAGAAAGTCGCTTTTGCCAAGTGTTTGGCCACGCGGCCAAGCGTCCTCATGTTGGACGAACCGACGCACGGCATCGACGTCGCCACCAAAGCGCAAGTTCATGACATCATCCGGACGTTGGCGGGCGAGGGCCTGGCGGTGCTGCTCATCTCCTCGGATCTGCCAGAGATCCTGGCGTTGAGCGACCGCGTGCTGGTCGTGCGCGAGGGGAGGTTGGTCGAAGAGATCGGGCCGGGCGATTTGAGCGCGGAGCGGATCATGTGGGCGGCGGTTCGCGAGGCGGCGGAGCCATGAACCGGGTCCTCAACACCGCCAAGACCGGGCCGTCGGCGGCCCGCGGGAACGCCACCCGGTGGCGGCCACGGCTAAGTGGGGCCCTCGTTTTCTTCGCCAGCGCCGTCGCGCTCTTCAGCCTCCTCTCCCCCAGGTTCCTGACCCCGCAGAACCTTGCCGTCATTGCCTCGAACGCCGCCATTTTAAGCGTCGTCTCGGCTGCACAGGCGATCGTCCTGCTAACCCGGAACGTGGACGTGTCCGTCGGGTCGATCATGGGTCTGACGGCGTACCTCACCTGCGACGTGGCGGCACACCACCCGCAGATCGGGCCGGAACTCATCGTGCTCGCGCTGGCGCTCGGCGCCTTCTTGGGGGCCTTAAACGGCCTGCTGGTGGCTTACGCGCGAGTGTCGTCGCTCATCGCCACCCTCGCGACCATGTCCTTGTACCGTGGCGCCACCTACCTCTACGCACACGGCCAAGAAATCACCTCGACGCGTCTGCCGCGGTGGATGCTCCGGGCGGTGGACGCCCGCGTCGGCGAGGTCCCGGCGTTGGTCCTCGCCTGCTTCGCCGTCGTCGGATGTATGGCGCTGTTTCTCCGCTGCTACCCCCTCGGACGCCGGATCTACGCGGCTGGCTCCAACCCCCTCGCGGGCGTCTACTACGGGCTGCGCATCGAGCGGGTGGTGCTGGTCGCGTATGCCCTCGGCGGTACCCTCTGCGGACTTGCCGGCTTGATGTACGCCGCTCGGATTGGCACGGTCACGGTGGTCCTCGCTACGGGCTGGGAACTGAGTTCGCTTGCCGCCGCAGTCATCGGCGGCGTCAGCGTGGCCGGCGGGTCCGGCAGCGTGTTGGGCGCGACGGTGGGAGCCCTGACCTTGGCGTGCGTCGACAACGGCTTGGTTCTGCTCGGGATCCAAGAATTCTGGCGCATGTTCATCCAGGGCAGCGCCATCGTCGGCGCGTCCACGATCGAAACGCTTGCGCGGCCAGACCGGTCGAGTCGGCCCGGGTTCCGCAAACCGGGGAGAGGACCATGATGGAGCGTCGACGGCCGGTGCGCGTCAAGGCGTGGGAGGTCTGTCTGGTCCTCCTCACGGCCGCCGCCGCCGCGTGGTCAGCTTCACTTTCGCCGTACTACCTGAACTTAGATCAACTCGCCGATTCCACCCGGCAGTTCGTCATCCCCGGTTTGCTCGCCTTAGGCCTCACCATCGTCGTGGTCTTGGGTGAGATCGACATCTCCCTCGCTTCGACGCTCGCGTTCGGAGCGGTGTTGCTGGCCAAAGCGTCGGCGGCACCCTTGCCGTTTTGGCAGGCGCTCCCGCTGGTGCTGGCCGCCTGCGCCGCGCTGGGAGCCATCAACGGGACGCTGGTAGCTTACCTCCGGCTCCCGTCCTTGGCGGTCACCCTTGGGACGATGGGCGCCTTTCGCGGCCTTGCCTTCATCATCGGCTCCGAAACCGGCTACACCGACTTCGATGACACCTACACCGCGCTCGGAGCCGCGCGGCTATGGGGTGAAGTGGTGCCGGCTTCGTTCGTGCTCTTCGTGGCGCTTGCCACCCTGACCGGCTTCCTGCTCCATCGGACCGTCTTTGGGCGCTGGTGTTTTGTGATCGGGCACAACCCTGACACTTCGTGGTTTTCAGGCGTCAACGTCCCGCGGGTCAAGCTGGCCGCTTATACCTTGGCCGGCGTTTTCGCTGGCCTCGCCGCCTGCGTCTGGGTCGGCCAATACGGCTCGGCGCGCGGCGACAACGCGGATGGCATGATCCTGTTTGTCGTGACGGCCACGGTCCTCGGTGGGGTGGATATCAACGGTGGCACCGGGAGCGTTCTTGGCGTCGTGCTTGCTTTGATTCTGCTTGGGAC